>WLNM01000099.1 GCA_009699825.1 Actinomycetota bacterium | reverse complement strand
GGATTAGATGAATCGGGATCCATCGATGCATCCATCACTAATAAATTAAATTTTTCTGCCACTTCTCGGACGATTTTATTAAAGGTACTCATTCGCTCTTCCCACATGGCAGAAGCCTTACCTCCACTGCCATTTTTCTCTAGCACTGTAAAAAGCATCACTGTTGCACCTGATTCAACAAGTTTTGTAACAGATTTTATATAGGCATTACGAACAGCATCGTGATCATAATTTGGGCGAAGTGCGTCATTAGCACCAGCATGAAAAGAGACCAATGTGTGTGGACCTTCGATGAGCGGCAACGCTTGTGGCACTTGATCATCTAGAACTTGTTGTACCAATTTGCCACGAATTGCAAAGTTTGCATATTTAAAAGTAGGAGTTTGTTTCGCCAGAACATCAGCAACCCGATCTGCCCAACCACGGTAATTGCCATTAACAATTTCATCACTCATTCCTTCAGAGAATGAGTCACCTAAAACTAGAAATCGTGTGTACTGCATTTATTTCTTTCTACGTGCCTCATCTACCCAGAAGAGTGCAATAGAAGTCGCAACGCTTGCATTCAATGATTCTGTTGAAGCGTTCATGGGAATAGAGACAACTAGATCGCATTTTTCACGAACCAATCGTGATAATCCTTTTCCTTCGCTGCCCACAACAATCATTATTGGTTCGGTTGCAACTTTCATCCCAGAAAGTGTTACATCTGATTCGCCATCTAGACCGACGACAAAACAACCCATCTTCTTGGCATCTTCAATTGTGCGAGCCATATTTGTTACTTGTGCAAGGGGAATACGCGCTGCGGCTCCAGCCGATGATTTCCATGCCGATGCTGTCATTGCAGCAGCACGACGCTCGGTCATAACTACTCCTGCAACACCAAATGCTGCGGCGCTTCGAACAATTGCACCAAGGTTTCGTGGATCTGTTACGCCATCTAGCGCAACGATTAGTGCTGGATATTTTGCACGTTCGCTTATTTCTTGAAAAGAAGAGTATTGGTATGGCTTGATTGCAAGAATAATTCCTTGACTATTTGCCGAGATTCCTTCGATTTCCGCGCGGTGTACTTCGCGAATTGGTAGTCCGTGATGCAGTGCGAGTTGTAAAGATTCTGCAACGCGATCGTCAACATCGATACTGCGTGCAACCAATAATTCAGTTGCAGGAACGGCAGCACGTAACGCTTCTAGAACTGCGTTCCGACCAGAAACAATTTCGCCTTTTGGTTTTTCTGTGCGGCTTCCACGCGCACCGGCAGTCGGTGTGCGCTTTTCAGTAGCTTTCTTTCGCTTAGCAGCCGCGTGATACGGACGGTCTTCGGCCTTTGGTGTTGGACCTTTACCTTCAAGACGACGTTTGTTATTTCCGCCGGTGCCACCTGATGGACCTTTTTTAGATCCGCGCACTGCGCCTTTACGTGCTGAGTTGCCGGCCATTTATTTACTGCCTTCTGTTATCGACCAACGTGGTCCTTGTGCTGTGTCTTCAATTGAAATTCCAAGTGCTGCTAATCCATCACGAATTGCATCTGATGCGGCGAAATCTTTACGATCACGAGCAGCGGTGCGTTGTTCAAGTGCAAGTTTGATTGTTCCATCAAGGGCAGCAGTTAAATCTGTTGCACCTGAGTGTGTAAATACTGGATCAAATGGATCACAGCCAAGTACATCGAGGGCGCCACGAATCTCATTTGCATGTTGTGCAATTCCTTTTTTATCGCCATCTGTAATCGCTGTATTTCCTAAACGAAGTGATTCAGAGATTCCAGCGAGAGCCGTTGGTACTGCTAAATCATCATTCATGGCATCGGTGAAAGTCGCGTTAACAACTGGAGTTGGTTCTGTGCCGAGTATTTCTACCGAACGTTGTAAGAAAGATTCAATGCGGCGAAACGCTGTTGATGACTCTTCGAGTGCGCCCATGGAAAATTCGACCATCGAACGATAATGCGCACTGCCTAGATACCAGCGCAATTCAATTCCGCGGACAGATTTGAGTAATTCTGCAACTTGTAGTGAGTTGCCGAGTGACTTGCTCATTTTTTCACCAGATGCTGTAACCCATGCGTTATGCATCCATGTCTTTGCAAATTTGTATCCGGCAGCTTCTGATTGTGCAATTTCATTTTCATGATGTGGGAAAACTAAATCTAAACCGCCGCCATGAATATCAAATGCTTCACCAAGATATGTATGTGCCATGGCAGAACATTCAAGGTGCCAACCAGGACGCCCAGCACCCCACGGTGTTGGCCATGATGGATCTCCTGGTTTTGCTGCTTTCCATAATGCAAAGTCACGCGGATCCTTTTTATACGTCTCATCAGCATCGGCTGCAGGTAGTAAGTCATCAAGTTTTTGACGAGACAATGTGAGGTACGAAGTTAGTTTGCGAACTTCTAGATAAACATCTCCGTTGCCAGGTGCGTATGCAGCGCCGCGTTCAATTAGTTTTTGCATTAATTCAATCATCTGCGTGATGTGACCTGTGGCTCGTGGTTCATACGTCGGTGGTGCAACGTTGAGTGCAGCGTATGCCTCAGCGAATGCTCGCTCATATTTCATAGCGACTGCCCACCATGGTGCATTCTCATGAACAGCCTTATGCAAAATCTTGTCATCAATATCAGTAACGTTGCGAATAAAAGTTACGTTGTAACCACTATTTGTAAGCCAACGGCGCAAAATATCGAAATTAACTCCGCTACGTACGTGACCGATATGTGGTGGAGCCTGAACTGTTGCACCACAGAGATATATGGATGCTTCATCTTTTTTAAGCGGCTTAAAAGGTGCAGTGGTTCGCGTCAATGTGTCATATAAATGTAGCGAACTCATTAGGTAATTCTACCCTTGCTTAATCAGCAGAGCTGACGCGATTGCCGCGATACCGCGACCTTCGCCAGTTAATCCCATGCCATCTGTTGTTGTTGCAAGCACGGAAACATTTGCACCGCCAAGTGCGGCAGAAAGAGTAGAAATTGCCTCGCTTCGACGACCTGCAAGTTTTGGCCGGTTGCCAATAATTTGCACACTGACATTAGAAATCACATAACTAGCAGCCGTAATTTTCTGCAATGTTTCCTTCAGAAGAGTTAAACCCGATGCACCTGCATACTCTGGTTTATCAATTCCAAAGTTACTTCCGAGATCACCAAGTTGTGCCGCTGCAAATAACGCATCGCATATTGCATGTGCTGCAACATCTCCGTCAGAGTGACCATCGACTCCTGTTTCATTTGGCCAATGCAAACCAGCAAGCCAGAGTTCGCGACCTTCTGCAAATGCATGCGCATCAACTCCGACGCCAGTTCTAAATTCTGATGAAGCGCCGAGCATTGAAAGAGCTGTCGCAAGATCTGCAGGAGTTGTAATTTTAAGTGCGCGCTCTTCGCCGTTAACGATTAAAACTTTATGACCGATTGCTTCAACCAGTGCGCCATCATCTGTTGCATCTGCTCCCGTTGCATGAGCTTTCTTTAAAACATCAAGATCGAAACCTTGAGGTGTCTGTACGCGTCGAAGTGACGCACGATCAGGTGTTGCGCTGACATGACCACTTGCATCAACACTTTTAACGGTATCGACTAAATCAAGACCAGGGATGACAGCGCTCTCTCCTTTTTTGAGGGCTGCTAATACGCGCTCTGCTAAATCTGTTGTTGCAAGTGCGCGCGCAGCATCATGCACTAAAACATATTTGTTATTGCCCGTAAGGGCTGCGATACCTGCCCGCACACTTTCTGAACGCGTTGTGCCGCCAACAACAACGGTAATGTCATTGCCAACTAATTCCTGAATCTGTTTTTCATATCCTGCTGGCGCACAAATAACTATTTCAGATGCAATAGGTGCAAGGGCAGCGACAGCGTGTTCGATTAGTGTGCGATTGCCCAGAGTGATCAGTGCTTTAGGAAGTGTGGCACCAAATCTTTCGCCACTACCAGCGGCTGCAATGATGGCCGCACACTGGCTCATTTGTTTCCCCAAATACGTAGAAAATTTAAAACAAAATTAAGAAGCTAAAACCTCATCGAGGATAACTGCTGCTTTTTCTTCATCAGTGCGCTCTGCAAGTGCGAGCTCTGAAATCAAAATCTGCTTTGCTTTTGCAAGCATGCGCTTTTCGCCAGC
>WLNM01000098.1 GCA_009699825.1 Actinomycetota bacterium | reverse complement strand
GTTTAGGAATGTCTCCGGTGCGAGCAATCAAAGTTGGAGCGCCGCCATCGCTAATGCAATCGTGGGTCAAAATCACCTTTGCAATATCTGCGCGACTTGGTACGTCATACATCACGCCAAGTAGAACGCTTTCAAGAATTGCACGTAGTCCTCGAGCACCTGTTCCGCGCTTAAGCGCAAGCTCGGCGATTGCATCAAGTGCATCTGACGCAATTTCTAACTCAACATCATCAATATCAAAGAGACGTTGATACTGCCTGACCAATGCGTTCTTAGGTTCGGTCAAGATTTGCATAAGTGCTGGTTTATCCAAGTTTTCAACACTAGTAATAACTGGAAGACGGCCAATGAATTCGGGGATCATTCCGAATTTCAATAAATCCTCTGGCATGACATCAGAGAAAATATCTCGGCGGTTTTTGTCTGCTTCGCTTTGCAGCGTTGCATTAAAACCAACACCAGCAGATCCGCTGCGGCTTTCGATTATCTTTTCAAGACCAGCAAATGCTCCACCGACAATGAATAGAACATTGGTGGTATCAATTTGAATAAATTCTTGATGTGGGTGCTTGCGTCCGCCTTGTGGTGGAACGGATGCGACTGTACCTTCGAGAATTTTCAGAAGTGCTTGCTGAACGCCTTCTCCTGAAACATCGCGGGTAATTGATGGGTTTTCAGATTTACGTGCGACTTTATCAATTTCGTCGATGTAAATAATTCCTGTTTCAGCCTTCTTCACATCGTAATCTGCTGCTTGCAAAAGCTTGAGCAAAATGTTTTCTACATCTTCGCCAACGTATCCTGCTTCTGTTAACGCAGTTGCATCGGCAATCGCAAATGGAACATTGAGCATGCGAGCAAGAGTTTGCGCCATAAGAGTTTTGCCGCAACCCGTTGGGCCAAGAAGTAAAATATTGCTCTTTGCTAACTCAACAGAGTCTTCGCGCTTTGAATCCCCAGACTGAACGCGCTTGTAATGGTTATAGACGGCAACCGATAGCGACTTCTTTGCACGGTCTTGTCCGATTACGTATTGATCAAGAAATTCAAATATTTCTGCAGGCTTTGGAAGTTCGGTAAGTCCGAGTGTTCCTGCTTCGGCAAGCTCTTCGATAATAATTTCGTTACAGAGTTCGATGCACTCATCACAGATATAGACACCAGGACCGGCAATTAATTTCTTTACTTGCTTCTGAGTTTTACCGCAGAAGGAACATTTCAGCAGATCGCTAGTCTCGCCGATACGTGTCATTTCACTCCTTTGTTCCCAGTGGGGGAAATTTTTGGGAACGTCTAATGGATAAGAATAGATTGAAGGAGCGCAAATGCGCGGGATAAAGACGGCCTGCGTTGTTCGCCGAGAGAATAATTAAGCGAAAAGTTCTAACTACGCCTTTGCTTTACGGCTGGCTAGTACTTGATCGATAAGTCCATACTCAACTGCTTCTGCTGAAGTAAGAATCTTGTCGCGCTCGATATCGGCTGCAATTTCTGCAGGCGAACGAGTTGAGTGACGAGAGATTAACTCTTCAAGAAGTGTGCGCATGCGCAGAATTTCGCGTGCTTGAATTTCAATATCAGATGCTTGTCCGCCACCTTCAGATGATGGTTGGTGAATCATAATTCGTGAATTTTCAAGTGCATATCGCTTGCCCTTTGCGCCACCGGCAAGAAGTACAGCCGCAGCCGATGCTGCTTGTCCAAGACAAATTGTGCTGACATCTGGGCGAACAAATTGCATCGTGTCATAAATTGCAGTGAGCGCAGTAAATGATCCACCAGGTGAGTTGATGTAAATCATGATGTCGCGATCTGGATCCATTGATTCGAGTGTCAACAACTGTGCCATGACATCGTTTGCAACAGTGTCATCTATTGGTTGACCAAGGAAAATGATGCGCTCTTCGAATAGTTTTGTATAAGGATCTAAGCGCTTAAAACCATATGCAGTTTTTTCTTCAATAGTTGGAAGAACATAGCGATTTGTAATCTCTGGAATGTTATTCATTATTTTGCCTTCCCTGCATTGCCTGAAACTTGACCCTCTGATTGTGCAATCTGATCTACGAAGCCGTATTCCTTCGCTTCTTCTGCGGTAAACCAGCGATCGCGATCTGAATCAGCAGTAATTTTCTCAACGCTCTGGCCAGTGTGGTGAGCAATAAGTTCGGCCATCTTCTTCTTAATCGCAGCCATGTTTTCGGCTTGAATGCGAATATCAGTTGCGGTTCCGCCAATGCCACCAAGTGGTTGATGCATCAGGATGCGAGCATTTGGAAGTGCGTAACGTTTTCCAGGTGCACCAGCTGTAAGCAAGAACTGACCCATTGATGCAGCCATTCCCATTGCAACTGTTGCAACATCATTTTTAACAAATTGCATCGTGTCATAAATTGCCATACCCGCAGTGATTGATCCACCTGGAGAATTAATGTAAAGATAAATATCTTTTTCTGTATCTTCTGCAGCGAGCAAAAGTATCTGCGCGCAGATTGCATTAGCCATGTTGTCTTCGACTTGGCCTGCTAGAAAAATAATTCGCTCACGGAGCAAACGGCTATAGACCTGTTCATCTAGTCCACCCATTGATGCCGGTGATGCTTGCGCAACAACCTGCGGTGTCTGCGGGTTCATGTACTCCACGTGAGATCCTCCTGATATTTATTTACCTGTAGTGACCCTAACAATGTCAGCGCAGAAATGCTTCCCGATTAGTGCAATAAAGCGCGTGAAAGCGCTCATGTTCGCTCAGAGCGCAGAGATTATTCGGCTGTATCAGCAGGTGAAGCAGCTGGCTTTGGAGCAAGTGCTTCGAGATCAATTGCTGCACCAGATGCATCTTTAATTGAGATGCGAGAGAGTACGCCAGCAAGTGCCTTTGCACGAGCAACTTCTGCAACGAGTTGTTGAATCTGACCAGCTTTTTGCAACTGCTCAGCAAATTGTTCTGGGGCCATTCCGTATCGCTGTGATGTACGAACCAAATATTCGGTGAGTTCTACTTCAGTCACCTGAACTTCTTCTGCCTTCACAATTGCATCGAGCAAGAAATCAGATTTCAAAGAAGAACGTACTTGTCCATCTACTTCTGCGCGGTGTTCTGCATCCTCGAGGCGACCTTCACCAGATAGGTGATCATTTACTTCTTCTTCAACGAGGATTTCTGGAACCGGAATTTCAGTTTCGGCAAGTAATTTTTCAACGAGCAAGTCACGTGCTTGCGCACCCTGTTCCATCTTCTTCACGCGCTCAAGACGCGTAGCAAAATCTGCCTTCAATTCAGCCAACGTATCGAACTCAGATGCAAGCTTTGCAAAAGCATCATCCATCGGCGGAAGCTCGCGCTCTTTAACAACTTTAACAACAACTTCTACAACGCCTTTTTCGCCTTCGGCTTGTCCCACTAGTTGAGTTTCGAAATCTTTCTTATCCCCCGCACTCATTCCAACAAGTGCCTCATCGAGTCCGTCAATCATTCGATTTGATCCGACTTCGTATGAAATATCAGATGCTTTTCCACCATCTACTTCTTCGCCATCAATGCGAGCCAACAAATCTAGTGTTGAGAAATCACCGTTTTTGATTGCGCGCTCAACTGTATTGAGTGTTCCAAAGCGAGCGCGGAGTTCGTCGATTTGTTCTGTGATGTCAGTATCTGTAACAACTACATCATCGACTTTGATTTCGATCTTAGAAAAATCAGGCAACTTCACTTCTGGTCGCACGTCTACTTCTACTGTGAAAACCAACTTCTCGTTATCGACGAACTCTTTTACATCGACAACTGGACGACCAATAACTAGAACTGTGTGCTCGCGAGCAGCCTTGCCATAAAACTCTGGAAGTGCTGAATTAATTGCTTCATCCATTACGGTTCCGCGACCAACGCGTTGATCGATCATGGCTGCAGGAATTTTTCCTTTGCGGAATCCAGGAATGTTTACTTGTGACGCAACTTTCTTATACGCATCTGAAACATGTTGCGTTAGCTCTGAATAAGGAACTTCGATATCTAAACGAACACGGGTTGGAGAAAGCGTTTCTACCGTGCTCTTCACGAAGTACTCCTTTTATATAAGTTAAATAAAAAAGTTGAAATTTATGGTCGGGGCGGGGAGATTCGAACTCCCGATCTCCTGCTCCCAAAGCAGGCGCGCTAGCCACTACGCTACGCCCCGAGGCGCAAGTGGTGAGTCTAGAGGAGATTTTCACCCTTGCTAACCGAGGC
>WLNM01000097.1 GCA_009699825.1 Actinomycetota bacterium | reverse complement strand
TGGTTGAAGTTGTTGTCGCAGCTGAAGAGCGCTTTGGAGTTAAAATTCCTGATGAGAAAGTAACTGAACTCGCAACAGTTGGCGATGCAGTTAATTTCATCGTCAACGCTGCAAAGTAATTATTTAGCACCACATCTCATGCGTCGCGTTGTAGTAACAGGACTCGGTGCCACTACCCCAATTGGTGGCGATGTCGCATCTTCATGGTCGGCTTTACTTGCTGGCACATCAGGAGTGCGCACACTCACCGAAGAGTGGGCATCAGATTTATCTGTTCACTTTGCAGCACGCGTAGCAACAGAACCAAGTGAAGTAATGGAGCGCGTTGAAATGCGCCGCTTGGATCGTTCAGAACAATTCGCACTAATCGCATCTCGTGAAGCCTGGAAAGACGCAGGATCTCCAGAAGTAGATAGTGAACGACTCGGCGTTGTTATCGCATCTGGAATCGGTGGCGTCACAACTCTGTTAGATCAATACGATATTTACAAAGAAAAAGGTTCAAGACTTGTTAGTCCGCATACAGTGCCAATGCTTATGCCAAATGGACCGGCTGCAAATGTTGGTATCGAACTAAAAGCACAGGCAGGCGTTCATACCCCCGTCAGTGCATGTGCATCCGGTGCTGAAGCAATTGGTTATGCACTCGAAATGATTAGATCTAATCGCGCAGACATTATTGTCTCTGGTGGTGTTGAAGCCGCAATTCACATACTTCCGATGGCTGCATTTGCTGCAATGAAAGCGCTCAGTACACGTAATGATGATCCTGCACGTGCATCTCGTCCATATGACTTAGACCGTGATGGTTTCGTACTTGGCGAAGGTGGCGGTGTTTTAATTCTTGAAGAACTAGAACATGCAAAAGCGCGGGGTGCAAAGATTTATTGCGAATTAGTTGGACAAGGGCTTTCATCCGATGGTTATCACATTGCTGCTCCAGACCCAGATGGCTCTGGCGTGCAACGTGCAATTAAATTTGCGCTACGTGATTCTGGGCTAACAACAAAAGACATTGTTCATTTAAACGCGCACGCTACTTCTACCCCAGCAGGTGATGTTGCAGAAGCAAATGCACTTCGTTTAGCACTTGGCTCTGATGCCGATCATGTTGCAGTCTCTGCAACTAAGTCATCAACGGGACACTTGCTTGGTGGTGCTGGTGCAATTGAATCTGTATTTATTGTTAAAGCAATTCAAGAACGTTTAGCACCACCAACTATGAATATAGAAAATTTAGATCCTGCTGTAACTATCGATGTTGTTCGCGACAAACCACGTGCTCTGCCACAAGGTGACATCGCAGCGCTTAATGATTCATTTGGTTTCGGCGGCCATAACGTCGTTCTCGCCTTTAAGTCCTACTAATGGATCCACGCGATCCGATTGCGCGTATTCAACGACTAGTTGATAACGGCGCATATGAATTACTTATCCCCCGCACCGATTGTGGAATGGTTGCGGCAACTGGAGATGTAAAAGGAAATAAAGTAATTATCTTTGCATCCGATGCGACCAAACAAGGTGGTGCACTAGGTGCCGAAGGTGCTCGAGTAATTGTGTCAGCATACAAAGCTGCAATGGGCGCACAAGTTCCAATCATTGGTATTTGGCACTCTGGTGGTGCGCGTTTAAGTGATGGCGTTTCTTCTCTGAGTGCATTTGGTGAAGTTTTCTCTGCAATGGTTACAGCAAGTGGCCGTATTCCACAGCTATCGCTGATACTTGGACCAGCAGCAGGTGGCGGTGCTTATGGACCAGCACTGACTGACATTGTTGTATTAGCGCCAGAAGGTCGCATCTTTGTTACTGGACCAGATGTTGTTAAATCTGTAACTGGCGAAAAAATAGATATCGCAACATTGGGTGGACCAGATGCGCATCGTAAAAATAGCGGAGTTGCCCACGTTATTGCGCCCACTGAAGAAGAAGCATTCAATAAAATTAGAGATGTAACGGCACTATTTGCCAATCAAGGATTGATGAGTGCCACCGTTTCCGATAGTGATCTTTCAGCTCTTGTGCCCGATGCGCTCAAACGAAGTTATGACGTACACCCACTAGTCGATGCAATTCTCGATGCAGATGGCGAAAAGTTAGAGCTATTGCCAATGTGGGCAGAAAATATGACCACAGTTTTGGGCAGATTCGGTGGCGCAACAGTTGGCGTTATTGCAAACAACCCCGCACAAATCGGTGGAGCACTTGATTCATCGGCTGGAGAAAAGGCTGCCCGCTTTGTTCGTACATGTGATGCATTCGGGATTCCACTTATTGTTATTGCAGATGTTCCTGGATTCTTGCCGGGTGCCGGTCAAGAGTGGGAAGGCGCAGTTCGTCGCGGCGCTAAATTGCTGCACGCATTCGCAGAAGCTGTTGTCCCACGCGTTACGTTAATTACTCGCCGTGCATATGGCGGTGCTTACGTTGCTATGAACTCTAAATCTCTGGGCGCATCAAAAGTATTTGCATGGCCAACTGCTGAAGTATCTGTCATGGGCGCAGTTGCTGCAGTGCGCGTACTAAATCGTCGATTACTCGCAGATTTGCCGGAAGATCAACGTGAAGCAACAGAGTTAACACTGGCTGCAGAGCATGACAAAGTATCTGGTGGAATTTCTCGTGCAGTAGAAATTGGCGCTGTCGATGAAATTATCGAACCAACAAAGACGCGTTCAGCGCTGGCAAAAGCAATTAATGAAGCACCACATCGCCGTGGTTCTCACGGCAATATTCCGCTTTAAATTACTTAGTCTTAAAAGTTACTGAGACAGTTGCTGTCACAGTCTTTTGAATTGTGCTTGTGTCATATGCACCTACGTCAGCAGTCATTGTTGAATCCGGAGTAGTCACTTGAATGACACCACTCTTAACGGATAGAACTGGACCAACTCCACCACCGACAGCATCGGTGATTGCCTTTGCACGAACCTGTGCATCCTTCATTGCCTCTGCCAATAATTGTGGGCGAAGATCTGGAAGTGTACTGAGGTAATACTGAGGACCGTAGTTATTTACGTTCACACCTGTTTGAAGCAATGAACCAATACTCTGACTTAGTTTTGAAATCATTTCTACATCTTTTGAGCGAACTGTCAGATCGCGATTCGCAACGTAATTTAGAATGCGTCCAGTGCTATTTCCATTGACGTATTCCTGATTGGCATATGTTGAAACAGATCCCAATGTAAGTGCATCTGCTGGAACGCCGCCCTTCGTTAAATAATTTGTGAGCGCATCAACATCTGCCCCAACTTTGCGTACAGCATCAGCAACATTTGCACTTGTCTGTGACGCATTTAAAGTCCATACAACATTGTCAGCAACTGCTTCAGTCTTTGATGAACCCGTCACAGTGATGCCGCTATTGGAGCGAGATGCAAAACCTGCACCGACCTTTACCAATCCGCCACCAACTGCGATTGCCATGATTACGGCAACAACGATAAGTGTGATTGCTTTTGTACGTTCGATTGCGGATTGCGGATTATTTATGCTCATGTCCTTATTCTAACTCTTTTCTCTGTGAATTATCTGTCAATCAAATGGCTTGCAAGTGCGAGCGCTCTTGCATGTCCACTGCCCGCAGCGGCTCGAGTTCAAGTTCCCACTTCGTACCTAACGCGTCTTCTAGCGCGGTGCGAAGTGCTTCCTCATCAAAACTCTTATCGAGTGCTGCGGTAATTTGGTTTTCATTAATCAGAATTGATCCTGCTCCATCAATACTTGCCCGATGAATTCCTAGCTCTGGAGAGAAACGATAAAAATCTCCACCGTTTTCAGATTCATCACGCACTTCAAAACGAAGGTAATGCCATGCGCGAAGTGCAGTTGCTATCTCTGCTGCCTTACTAGTTTTTTCACGCCATGAGATTTCCGCTCGATATGTTCCAGCCTGTAATGGTTGTGTTCGCCATGACAGAGAAATTCCATTACCCAAGATGGATTGCAGCGACCATTCGACATGGTGATTTAACGCAGCAGGGCAGGAATGGATATTGAGGGATCCACGGATAAGCATTTAAATCTCCTAGCAAGGTGCGCTCTTGATGCGACCTTCCCCAGTCCACCAGCGCTTGCAGGAGTTATTACCTAAATTGTGCACCTCTTACGCTTAACTGTCTAGCCCCGCTTTAGGCGAACTGAGCAGTAGCAGGTACCCTTTCCCTTAGTCGGACGCTTAATCAGTACCCGTTTCATGTTCACATGCTCGGTATCGCTGGCGCAAGAGGAAGACCGTGTTTGAGGATTTCTTAAACACCCACATATCG
>WLNM01000096.1 GCA_009699825.1 Actinomycetota bacterium | reverse complement strand
TCATTCAAAAATCTGTTGCAGCAGGAGTATCGGCACTCGTTGGCGTCAGTGCGCCAACATCGCTAGCGATAGATCTTGCACACGAATTTGGCTTAACGCTGATGGCCTTTGCCAGAGATGGAAAGGCTAAGCAGTTCTTGCCTAGCTAGATATTGCTTGTAGTCTTAAGCAATGAGCGAAAACAAAACTCCTCGCGTTAACACAGGCAAAATTGTTGGCCAAGTCGACGCAACACAAATGCCACGTTATGGCGGTATCGCAACATTTGCCCTCTTGCCACAAATCAATGAAGTCACCGATGTTGATGTAGCAATCGTTGGCGTGCCATTTGATTCCGGAGTTTCATATCGACCTGGTGCACGTTTTGGTCCAAGTCACGTGCGCGAAGCATCTCGATTGTTGCGTCCATATAACCCTGAAACAAATGTTTCACCATTTGCAACACAACAAGTTGTAGACCCTGGAGATTTTGCAGCTAATCCATTTGATATTGAAGAAGCGATTTCAAGTATTCACAAAAACTATGACCAATTATCTGAGCGCGCTAAGAAAATTGTCACGATTGGGGGAGATCACACGATCACTCTGCCGATTCTGCGCTCACTTAAAGCGAAGCACGGACCAATTAGTGTTGTGCACTTTGATGCCCATCTTGATACATGGGATTCGTACTTCGGCGCCGATTACACACACGGCACAACATTTAGACGTGCAAGTGAAGAAGGATTACTAGATCCAGAAGGTTGTATGCACATCGGCATCCGTGGACCTTTATATGCTGCAAAAGATTTAACAGATGACAAAGCACTTGGTTTCCAAATTTTCTCAAGTGTTGAATTCCAAGACTTAGGTGTGAACGCTGCAATAGAGAAGTTGAAAGCACGTGTTGGTAAACGCCCAACGTATATAAGTATTGATATTGATGTACTCGATCCCGCACACGCTCCGGGAACTGGCACTCCTGAAGCAGGAGGACTCACAAGTCGCGAATTGTTATCAGTACTTCGTGCAACAGCTGGCATGAATGTTGTGGGGGCTGACATTGTTGAAGTTGCTCCGGCATATGATCATGCCCAAATTACTGGCATCGCAGCATCACATGTGATGTATGAATTAATTAGTGCATTTGCAGCTAAATAATTTGCATCCACGCTCAAATTAGGTAGAAAAAACCCGTCAGTATCCATGACATTGCCCGCCTGCCGCTTTACCATTTTCCTCATGTCCGGATCCATCCGGGTACCTATAAGGAGAATCAATGAGCTCGTCAGATAAAGCATTGGCACCTTCCCAAGTAGAAACTCGAAGCGTTGACTTCGTTCCTCACTCAGAACGCTTTGGTAAAGCCCGCGATCTTCGTAACGTGTGGTTTGTTGGAAACGTAAACCTGACAGCTATGGCTACAGGTGTTGTTGCACTCTCACTTGGTGCAAACCTCATCTGGACAATCATCGCAGTTGTTGCAGGTTCACTATTTGGAACATTCTTCATGGCATTCCACTCAGCACAGGGACCACAGCTTGGACTTCCACAGCTTGTGCAATCACGTGCGCAGTTTGGATATATCGGTGCTGCGCTAACAGTATGGATCTTCGCGCTCGCTAACTACGTTGCGTACAACACTTCAGATGCAATCTTGTCTGGTTCAGCAATGCACCAGATCTTTAAGATTCCTGCAGAACTCGGATTCTTTATTGCAGCTGCAACTGCAACGATTATTGCAATCTACGGTTACGCGCAGATCCACTTTGTTAACAAAGTACTTTATTGGCCATCAATGGCTGCACTCGTACTTATGACAATCGGTGTTTTAGTGCGTGGGTCATTTCCGGCGGGAGCTTTTGATCTAAGCAACTTCCAATTGGCTCCAACAATGACAGCATTCGTCATCGTTGCTGGTTTCCAACTTGGTTGGGCACCGTATGTATCTGACTATTCACGTTACTTGCCAGCAAAAGAAGGCGTACGTGCAACTTTCCACTCAACATATTGGGCATCTGCACTATCAGGTGTGTGGGTATTCGGTCTAGGCGCACTTGCATCAGGTCCAAATGGAGACCTCACTCCAGTTGAAGCATTCAAAACTGTTGGCGATTCAATCTTCAACGGCTTTGGAACAATTCTTTTGATTCTGCTTCTTGCAGGTCTTTTGATCGTTATGTCAGTAAATGCATACGGTGGATCTCTTACATTGATTTCAATGCTTGATTCATTTAAGAAAGTAAACCCAACCAAGAAGCTTCGCCTTATTGCTCTTCTCGTTATGGGTGTATCTGTATGGGGTATCGCGCAATTCGTCGGAGAAGCTCGCTTTAATACCTTCTACGGCAACGCGCTCGTCTTCTTGGCATACCTCTTCACACCATGGACAGCAGTTAACTTGGTGGATTACTTCTACGTTCGCAAGGGCGTTTATGTAATTGGTGAAATTTTTAAGAAAGACGGAATTTACGGACGTTGGGGATGGCGCGGAAATCTTGCCTACATCATCGGTTTCGTTGTAATGATTCCGTTCTTCGTAACAACACCATTTGTTGGTCCAATTGCTAAGAGCCTTGGAAGTGTGGATTACTCACTCTTCGTAGGTCTGCCAGTAAGCGCAATTGCTTACATCATTCTTTCTAAGGGTCTAGATCTTAAGAAAGAAGCAGCAATGGCTGCAGCAGAAGGAAACTTAACAAAGCACTAAGTAATTAAATTAAAACGGCAGAAGCCATCTACTTTCCAGAGTAGATGGCTTCTCCGTTTCTATATGTAAATAGAATTTCCATCTCGGTTACAGCATGTGGATCAATTTCAAATGGATTCTTTGGCAAAACAACAAAGTCTGCGTTAAATCCTGGTGCCAATGTTCCCCAAGATTTTTCACCGTATGCCTGATACGCAACTTCACTTGTGTATGAAGCGAAAGCTTCTGGCATTGTAATTTTTTCACCTGGAATCCATCCACCATCAGGGGATTTTTCTGGAGTTTGTCTGTGAACAGAAACAGGCAATCCTTCTAGAACAACTTCAGATGTCACAGGCCAATCGCTACCGAATGCAACACGAACACCATCATCGATAAGTGAACGCAATTGATATTGACGAGCAGTTCGCTCTGGTCCAATGCGCGGCGCAGATGAGATTGCCTGCATCGGGTCTTGGCGACACCACAGTGGACCAAAGTTTGCAATCACACCAAGGTCTCGGAAGCGATGAAAATCTGCTAGATCTAATAATTGAACGTGAACAATTGTTGGGCGACGATCCCATGCTGGATTAGCTTTCTGTGCACCTTCAATTGCATCAAGTGCTGCGCGAATACCAGCATCACCAATTGCATGAATATGAGTTTGAAATCCTGCTTTATCAAAGGCTGCAACTGCACGTGAGAGTTCTGGCCACTGCCATACAGGCATTCCGTGGCTGCAAGGATCATCAGAGTATGGCTCGAGCATTGCTGCTGTGCCACCTTCGATAACACCATCTGCGAAGTATTTAATTGTTACGGCGGTTAAGTTCTTATTGTTTGATGATGCTTCAATTTGCTTGCGCATCCCAATTATGTAAGCCATGTCTTTTTCCCACGTGCGTGGGTCTGCACGAAATGCCAAGTTAACGCCTTGTGTAAGCACGCCACGTTCTTCTGCTTCTAAATACGCTTCCGCCATCCCTGGATCAACCCATGCGTCTTGCCACCACGTGATTCCAGATTTCGCATACCGTGCAGAAGAGTATTTAATCGCTTCAATTTCGCGTTCCAATGATGGCTTGGGTGCGTGATCCATAATGAGATTAACTGCGTCCCATTCGCGCATCGTGCCCATAGGTGTTCCATCTTCGCGACGCACGATTGTCCCAATTTCTAAATCAGGAGTGTTTGCATCAACTCCCGCGGCTTTAAGGGCTGCAGTGTTAACCCAAATCGTGTGGTAATCAATTGCATTTAATACAACTGGACGATCTGCGCATACGTCGTCCAATAATTTGGCATCAAAGTTACCATGTGGCAAAAGTGCGGGATCATATGTGCCGCCAATAATCCACGGTAAATCTGGATTGGCTTTGGCAAATCTTTTTACTTCAGCAAGGATCGCATCGACACTTTGAATATCTGTTACTTGTGGTCCAAAGTGTTGGCGACCACCAAAGATTGGATGGCAATGACCATCGCCAAATGAGGGCGAAACAAATGCTCCACCTAGATCTACTTTCTTATCGTGAGCAGCACTTAATGCATCATCTCCCGTTGCAACGATTTTCTGACCATCAACCAACATTGCACCAAAGGTTTTACCCTTTGCCTGACCTGGCCAAAATGTTGCATTCGTAAAGAGCGTGCGTG
>WLNM01000095.1 GCA_009699825.1 Actinomycetota bacterium | reverse complement strand
TTGCGGGCCAAGACAGGAGAACTGTGTCAAAGGTCCGCGTACATGAGTTGGCAAAACAACTCGGTATGGAGAGCAAGGTTGTTCTTGCAAAACTCCAAGAAATGGGCGAATTCGTTCGTTCGGCATCATCAACAGTAGAAGCACCCGTTGTACGACGTCTCATCGAGATGTATCCGGATGCAAAGCCAGTTGAAGAGAAAAAACCAGTTAAGAAAGCAGCGGCAAAGAAGACCGCAGCAAAGGCTCCCAAAGAAGTTAACGCGGAGCTTGCAGCAGAGTTAGCCGCAGAACTCGGTGTTGATCTCGAAGCACTCAAAGCATCGCGAGCAGAAACAATTGCACCGCCTCACATAAATACTTCGACAGAAACACCAGAGTCACATTCATCTACTGATGCACCTGCGAAACCAGCAACACCGCGTCCTGGTAACAATCCATTTTCTACAGGTGGTGCAGTTCCACGCCCACCACGTCCCGGTAACAATCCATTTTCAACTGGTGGCGTTGTTCCGCGTCCACCGCAACGTCCAACTGGTGCACCCGGTGCACCGCGTTCAGGAATGTCAGGACCACGTCCTGGTTCGGTACGTCCAGGTTTTGCAGCGCGACCATCGTCGCCACGTCCACCTGCATCAGGTAATTTTCCACCGCGTACAGGTGCTCCATCTACTGGTGCGCCAAATTCAAGTCCTTACAAAACAACTGGTGGCGGTGCACCTGCCACAGGTGCTCGTCCAGGTGGTGGCCCTAATCGCGGTGGCGGTCGCGGTGGTGCTGGTGGCGCATTCGGAAAGAATCAAAGCAAGAGCAGCAAGCGCAAACCAAAGAGTAGAAAAGCACTGCGCGATGAATTCGACAATATGCAAGCTCCACAACTTGGTGGAGCAGTTGTTCCTCACGGTGATGGCAAAACGCAGATTCGTATGCGTCGTGGATCATCACTTGCAGATTTTGCAGAAAAAATTAATGCAGATCCAGCAGCGTTAGTCGCTGCGCTCTTTCACTTAGGTGAAATGGTTACAGCAACTCAATCAGTTGATGCCGATACATTTGAAATTCTTGGCGCACAACTCGGTTACGTCATCGAAATTGTGAGCCCTGAAGATGAAGATCGCGAGCTTCTACAAGGCTTTGATATCGATTTAGGTCAAGAACTTGAAAGTCTGGATCAAGATCGCCTTGTTGCTCGTCCACCAGTTGTAACTGTTATGGGCCACGTTGATCACGGTAAGACTCGCTTACTCGATGCAATTCGACAGACTGAAGTTGTTAAGAGCGAAGCAGGTGGAATTACACAGCACATTGGTGCTTACCAAATTCACCATGATCACGATGGAACAAATCGAGCGATTACTTTCATTGATACTCCTGGTCACGAAGCATTTACAGCGATGCGTGCCCGTGGTGCGAAGGTCACAGATATCGCGGTTCTAGTTGTAGCAGCAGATGACGGTGTTATGCCTCAAACAATTGAAGCACTCAACCACGCACAGGCCGCAGATGTTCCAATTGTTGTGGCAGTAAACAAAGTTGATAAAGAAGGTGCAAATCCTGACAAGGTTCGCCAGCAATTAACTGAGTACAACTTGGTCGCAGAAGAGTACGGCGGAGAAACCATTTTCGTTAACGTATCTGCAAAATCAGGACTCGGTATTGATGCGCTCATCGATTCAATTCTCTTAACTGCTGATGCTGCAATTGATTTGCGAGCTGTTGCAGATGATGAAGCACGCGGTGTTGCTATTGAGGCTCACCTCGACCGCGGACGTGGACCTGTTGCAACCGTGCTTGTTCAACGCGGAACACTTAAAGTCGGAGATGCAATAGTTGCCGGTGGATCATTTGGTCGCGTTCGAGCAATGCTCGATGAAGATGGCCAAAATGTTTCTGAAGCAGGTCCATCGCGTCCAGTTCAGGTACTCGGATTTACATCCGTTCCAAGTGCGGGTGACACATTCTTAGTTGCAGATGAAGATAGAACTGCGCGACAGATTGCTGAAAAACGCCAAGCCGCAGAACGAAATGCTCAGTTGGCTAAGGCTCGCAAGAAGGTTTCACTCGAAGACTTCATGGAACAATCCAAGATCACAACACTTAACCTTATTCTCAAGGGCGATGTGAGCGGATCTGTTGAAGCACTAGAAGATGCATTACTACAACTAGATGTTGGCGCTGAAGTTGATCTTCGCGTTATTCACCGTGGCGTAGGTGCAATCACAAAGAGCGATATCACACTTGCATCAGCATCAACTGCAGTTGTCATCGGCTTTAACGTTAAGCCAGAACCACAAACAGCAATTTTTGCCGATCAAGAAGGTGTCGAAGTTCGCTTCTATTCAGTCATCTATCAAGCAATTGAAGAGATTGAATTATCACTTAAGGGCTTGCTCAAACCAGAGTTCGAAGAAATTGTTCTGGGTAATGCAGAAGTCCGCGACATCTTTAAATCAAGTAAAGCTGGAAATATTGCTGGATCGATGGTTCTTGACGGAATCATTCGCAGAAATGCGAAGGCTCGCTTGATGAGAAATGGTGAAGTTATTACAGATAACCTCACCATCGATTCACTTAAGCGCTTTAAGGATGATGCCACTGAAGTCCGCGAAGGATTTGAGTGCGGTATCGGTGTTGGAACCCTTAAAGAAATGCAAGCGGGCGACACAATTCAAGTCTACGAAATGCGCGAGAAGAAGCGGGCATAAAACGTGGGTACATCGCATCGCAGTCAAAAAGTTGCCGACCGCATCAAAGTTGTTGTTGCAGGCCTACTCGAGGGGAAAATAAAAGACCCTCGTTTAGGTTTTGTTACTGTGACCGATGCGCGTGTGACTGGCGATTTACAACATGCATCTATTTTTTACACGGTGCTTGGTGATGACGAACAACGCGAATCGACAGCGGCAGCACTTGAAAGTGCCAAAGGTGTAATCCGCTCAGCTGTTGGAAAAGATTTAGGTGTCCGCGTAACTCCTAGCATTGAATTCTTTCTTGATGGATTACCAGAGAGCGCGCTGGCACTGGACTCTTTATTGGCAAAAGTGCGTGAGCAAGATGCTGAAGTTTCTAAACTGCGAAAAGAAGCAACATATGCTGGCGATCAAAACGCTTACAAAGCGCCGAAGATTATTGATAACAGCAATAAGCCAGCGCCAGTTGATCGCATAACTAACTGGGACGACGTTTGAAAAATATGTCTGCAACGGATGGATTTGTAGTTGTAGATAAAGCAGGAGCAATGACGAGTCACGACGTAGTTGCAGTCGGTCGGCGAGTTCTCGGTACACGAAAAGTTGGACATGCCGGAACATTGGACCCGATGGCAACTGGAATCTTGATTCTAGGTTTTGGACATGGGACCCGTTTACTTCAATACATCACAGATGGCGATAAAACTTATCGAGCAACCATTGCACTCGGTGCATCCACAATCACTGACGATGTAGAAGGTGAAGTAATTTCGCAGGTATCACAATCAGAAATCGCCGCCGTTACTGATGACCTAATCCGGCAGGAACTTTCTTTGATGCGTGGAGTTATTTCACAGCGACCAAGTTCGGTATCTGCAGTTAAAGTCGATGGAAAACGTGGGCACGAAAGAGTCCGAGCAGGTGAAATATTTGAATTAGCATCTAGGGAAGTAACTATTTCGCAACTAGTTGTTCAGGACATACGAAGAAATGCTGAGTCAATTCTAATTGATATTGAAGTTACATGTTCTGCCGGAACATTCATTCGAGCAATAGCGCGAGACTTAGGAAACGCATTACGAGTCGGAGGGCACCTAACGATGCTTCGACGCACTCGAGTGGCAAGCTTTGGCGAAGATGTAGCAAACTCTTTTGAAACTTTTAAGTCTGGAGAATTCAACACATTGGGATTAGTTGACGTTGCAAAATCAATATTTAGCATCCGTGAATTAACATCGGATGAAGCCGCAGAACTCTCCTTTGGCCGCAAGATATCTGTCTCAGCATCTGCTGGTGTTCATGCAGCAATTTCATCTACGAATCAATTAATAGCGTTACTTGAAAACAGAGATGATGGCGCAAAACCGATCGCAGTTTTCGCCCCAGCGAATTGAAGTGGCAGAATATATACATGAGCAAGCGAGTGGTCGCCATTGGCGTATTTGATGGAGTTCATCGTGGGCATCAAGAAATACTCAATCGTGCAAAAGAAATAGCAGATGGTGGATCAGTTATAGCACTTACTTTCGATCCACATCCAGCCACTGTTTTTGCACCAGATCGCGCACCTAAACTTCTTGTAACTCTTTCTGATCGGGTAGTTCTACTTAAAATTCATAGCGCTGATCAAGTGGCTGTTATAAAATTCGATGCAAAGTTTGCCTCAATGTCACCAGAAGATTTCGTTGAAAATGTACTCATAAGCCAATTACAAGCCACAGATGTAGTTATTGGTGAAAACTTCACATACGGACATAAAGCCCAGGGTGA
>WLNM01000094.1 GCA_009699825.1 Actinomycetota bacterium | reverse complement strand
TAATGAATCGCCGAGCGTTCTTCCTACTACTAAAGCCGAGCGTGCAATCGGAAGTGATCTAAAACGATCAATTAATCCCTTCTTCATGTCTTCAGCAAGACCCGAAGCAGTTGCTGCCAAGGTAAAAGCGACTGTTTGCACAAATATGCCAGGCATCAATAACTGCACGTAACCACCTGGTTGGCCTGTACTAATTGACCCTCCAAAAACATATCTAAAGAGCAACACAAACATCACTGGTTGAATTGTTGAGAATATTAATACTTCAGGAACACGTGCTAACTGAAGTAGTTGGCGCTTTGTAATAACAATTGAATCAATTAAGGCGCTCATTTTTTTACTTCCTCTACTTCTGCTGCGTGACCAGTCAGAGACATGAAAACATCGTCTAATGATGGGCGCTTCAAACCAACATCGAGGGCATGAATTCCTTGGCTATCCATAGAACGTAAAACTTCCATAAGCGCTATCGAGCCAGTTGAAACTGGTGCAGAAATTTTGCGGAGTCCTTCATCGAGTATCGCTTTGTTGCCACTGACTCGACCCACGATTTCTAGAGTCTTAGAGATATTTGCATGTTCAACAACGACTTCGAGCCGCTCTCCGCCAACTTCATTTTTTAAAGCATCAGATGTGCCACGTGCAATAACTTTTCCATGATCGATAACAACAATGTCATCGGCAAGCTGATCTGCTTCTTCTAAGTACTGTGTGGTCAGAAGCAAAGTGACGCCACCTTTTACGAGTTCTTCAATGACTCCCCACATTTCCTGGCGCCCACGTGGATCAAGTCCTGTGGTTGGTTCGTCAAGAAATAAAACTTTAGGTTGAACAATTAGCGATGCTGCCAAATCTAAGCGGCGACGCATTCCGCCGGAATACGTTTTAATTGGTCGCCGTGCACTATCGGTGAGAGAGAATCGTTCAAGCAATTCATCTGCACGTTTTATGGCTGCCTTTTTATTAAGGTGATACAAGCGTCCAAACATAACTAAGTTATCCCAGCCGGTAAGGGTTTCATCTACAGCTGCATATTGGCCGGAGAGCCCGATAATCTCGCGCACCTTTTCAGGATGTTGGATTACATCAATTCCACCAACGTTTGCTCGACCAGAATCCGGTGAAAGAAGAGTTGCGAGTATTCTCACAGTTGTAGTTTTGCCAGCTCCATTAGGCCCAAGCACGCTTAAAACAGTGCCCTCTTCTACATCTAGGGTTAAACCATCAAGTGCTTTTACGTTGCCTTTGTTATAGGTCTTAACTAGGTTTTCCGCGATTACTGATTTCACGGAGTAAACTTACCGCTATCGCATGTGGCATCGCCACATTCATAGCAACAAAAATTATATTTGAGAGGTTTTTGACATGAGTAATGCTCCAGTAAAAGAACATACCCACAGAGAAATTATGGTCATTTTGGGCGGCCTCATGACGGGCTTGCTCCTTGCCGCACTTGATCAAACTATTGTCTCAACTGCTTTAAAAAGTATCGTTGAAGATTTCAATGGACTAAACCACTACACATGGGTTGTCACTGCCTACCTTCTAACTTCTACGGCATCGACGCCTTTGTATGGAAAAATTTCTGATATCTACGGACGTCGCGTAGTTTTTCAATTTGCAATTGTTACGTTTTTAATTGGCTCCTTCTTAGCAGGTGCTTCGCAAAATATGACACAGCTCATTGCTACACGTGCGCTTCAAGGTCTCGGCGCCGGTGGGTTGATGGCACTGACATTCGTAATTATTGGTGACATCGTTCCACCACGTGAACGTGGTCGTTATCAAGGATATTTCGGTGCGGTCTGGGGACTTTCATCCGTTGCAGGTCCATTACTTGGTGGTTTTTTCTCAGATCATGCAACCATCCTTGGAATAACGGGATGGCGATGGATTTTCTATATTAATTTACCTTTCGGAATTGCTGCACTCCTTATTACATCTGCTGTGCTACACATTCCAAAAGTAAAACGTGATCACAAGATTGATTACCTGGGCGCTCTGCTAATGGTTGCAGGCACTGTGTCAATTCTTCTTACCGTTTCCATCTACGGACCAGAACATGGTTGGCTAGATCCCCGAACAATTGGTTATTTTATCGCTGGTCTTCTATTAGTTGCACTCTTTATTTACTGGGAATCAAAAGCCCAAGAACCAATTCTGCCTCTTGATCTATTTAAAAATCATACATTCACCATTACATCAATCCTGGGTGCCGTCATAGGTGCTGGAATGTTTGGTGCAATTGTTATGTTGCCTCTCTATCTTCAGGTCGTTAAGGGTGCATCTGCTACTGAAGCGGGCTTGAAATTAATTCCACTGATGCTTGGAATAGTTTCCACTTCAATCTTCAGCGGTAAAGCAATTTCGAAATCTGGCAAGTACAAGAAATTCCCAGTTATGGGAACGTCTCTTATGACTGTCGGTATCTTGCTCATGGTTACGCTGACTCGTGAAACACCATTCTGGCAATTATCACTCTTCTCAATTCTGGTCGGTGCAGGTCTTGGGCTTTCAATGCAGACAATTGTTATTGCCCTACAAAATTCAGTTGATTTTAAAGATATGGGTGTTGCAACTAGTTCAAACACATTCTTTAGATCACTTGGTAGCGTCTTTGGCACCGCATTATTTGGAAGTATTCTCACTAACCGCGTAACTCATTACTTACAATCAGGATTTACTGATCTTGCTGCATCTAATCCTGCAGCAGTTTCTGGCTTTGATCCAGAAAAACTGAAGCAACTATCTTCAAATACGGCGGTGCTCAAAGAACTTCCAGTAGTAGTCCAGAACACGGCACTTGATGCATTTGTTAATTCTTTCCACGTTGTATTCCTTGCCGCCGCACCTGTTACGGCACTTGGAATCATCTTGGCGCTTATGTTGCGTGAAGCACCACTTCGCACGAATAAGGATTACGCAGCAGCTCGCGAGGACGCAGCAGGCGAAGCGCTTGGATAAACATTGATTAATAAGTTTAAGAACGGGTTCACCAACCCCTTTGCGGAGTTTCCGCGAGAGGTTGGTGTTCTTGTTTTTGCTTCATTCTTTGTGGCAGTTGGTTTTGGAATTATTGCTCCAACAATTCCGCTCTTTGCAAAATCCTTTGGTGTAAATAATGCACAGGTTGGAACCATAATTTCTGCATTCGCACTTGCTCGTTTTGCATCGGGATTAATCTCAGGAAAATTAGTTGATAAATTTGGTGAAAGGCTCGTTTACACCGTGGGAATTGCATTCGTTGCAATTTCATCATTTGCTTCTGCACTCGCGCAATCTTATGAACAGCTATTGATTTTTAGATCTGCCGGAGGACTTGGATCTTCAATGTTTTCTGTCGCAGCAGGTTCAATTGTTTTGCGAGCAGTCCGTGATGATCAAAGAGCCCGCGCACAATCTTTATACAACGGTAGCTTTCTGGTCGGCATGATGGCTGGGCCTGTTATTGGAGGATTCTTAACAGCAATCTCACTTCGTGCACCTTTACTTGTTTATGCATTTCTTCTTGTCGTTGCCAGTGCAGCTGGTGGTTTCTTGCTCAGAAATTCGGTGCTTGCTGCAAGGCCAACTGAAAAATCTACCGTAGTAAAAACTTCCATGCGCGAGGCACTTGCGATGAAGCCGTACGTTATTGCTCTCATTATTTCATTTACAACTGCCTGGGTCCTCTTTGGAATGAGCAGATCCGTGCTTCCGTTATTTATGGTTGAAGATATGAAATCATCAGCAAGTTTTATCGGTATTGGATTTACCATTTCAGCTGTTGTACAGGGACTTTATTTGTTAAGAGCTGGCCGTTTATCTGATGAACGTGGACGCAAATTCTCCGCCATTACAGGACTTATTTATCTTGGTATTTCGGTAGCTTTACTAGCCTTAACTTTTCACCCGTGGGTTTTCTTACTGTCAATGTTCATTGGTGCTTTTGGATCTGCTTTTCTTTCCACCACTCCATCTGCAATTGTTGGTGATGTTCTTAAAGGTAAAGGCGGACAAGTCATTGCCTTGTATCAAATGTCAGGAGATGCCGGTGCAATGGTGGCCCCTGTTGTACTTGGGTTTATTGCCGATCACTACGGCTTCCGCTCGACCTTTGCTATAAGTGCTGCACTAGTAGCAGTTGTAATTGTTATTGCAACAAAATTGCCCGAGACGCGGGCTTCGCATCTCGGGCAATCTAGTAAGTAACTTATTTTTAGTCGCGACCACGCAAAATAGAAAGTAGTCGCAAGATTTCCATGTACAGCCAGACGATTGTCACCATGAGCCCAAATGCTGCGCGCCACGACTCTTGTTCTGGAGCCGCTGCTGCTACTCCTTTTTGAATTTGATCAAAATCTAGAATCAAAAAGAAGCTTGCAAGTGCAACGCCTGCGATTGCAATCATTGGACCAAAGCCTGAAATACCAAAGAGTCCTAGTCCAGAGCCAAGTCCAAAGAATGAACCGATCATGCTCACAAGGCC
>WLNM01000093.1 GCA_009699825.1 Actinomycetota bacterium | reverse complement strand
GTCCGGGATGTCGCGGGTTCGAGCCCCGTCGCTCACCCCACTATTTTCTTGTCCTGCATTAATTACAAATTAAGGGAGCGCCGCTGTGATATTTGATGTTGTCGTAGAAATTCCGGCAGGCAGTCGTAACAAATACGAAATTGATCATCGCACCGGCGAAGTTCGACTCGACCGAATGCTATTTACAGCAACTCGCTTTCCACACGATTATGGTTTTGTTAAAAACACTCTCTCCAATGATGGCGATCCACTTGATGCGCTAGTCATGTTGGATGAACCAACTTTTCCTGGATGCGTTGTTTCATGTCGCGTCATCGGAATGTTCCGAATGACAGATGAAAAAGGTGGCGATGACAAACTTCTCTGCGTCGCAGCCGGTGACATCCGCAAATCAAATTTGACCGATCTCAACGATGTTCCAAAGTATGAATTAGAAGAAATTAAGCACTTCTTTGAAGTCTATAAAACCCTCGAGCCAGGAAAAGAAGTCCACGGCGGAGACTGGGTCGGCCACGACGCCGCAGAGCTCGAAATTAACGCGTCATATAAGAGATATCAGGATTCACATTAAATAAGGCCCTGATGTGCAAGTGGTATTTACTGTCCACGCGCTGATAGGGTCTGCCAAGCATTTGAAGTTACCCACTTCAAATGGGTTGTTAGCTCAGTTGGTAGAGCAGGTGACTCTTAATCACCGGGTCGGGGGTTCGAGTCCCTCACAACCCACTCAAGAGCTAGATAAATCTATTAGCCATTACTTGTTGCAAATTTACGTACTTCCAAGAATTGCTTTGAAACCACCTCGGCAAGAATCGGTTCTGCTTCAATCCACTCGATGCCATAGATTTTTTTGAAGGCTTGTTCAAATGTATCCCCCGAAGCGACTGCTTTGACCAAATTCATTGTCGAATCAATTCCTTTTAGCGCAACGAGTGCTTCAACGGTGATGTAACCAATTGTGTAAACAAGTTCTTTCGTTGCAGGTTCGGGCCCTGTGGCACTTTGTAAAACATAAAAACGAGAGATATCTGCGGGTGAATAACCACCCAATCCTTTTGCCGGAGCATCCATCGTTTTTGTCCGCATTTCTTTGTATTCAGCAAGAGTGTTACTTGCCCCCGTAAAGCCTGCTACTTGTGGTTGTCCTTCGCTAAACCAATGTGGATGTCCCCAGTGTCTCGTTTTATTCATTTCTAAGAACTGTGCTTTTTGAATTGTGTGTGTAAATTCGTGAATATCAACTGCGCCATTTACTGCAAAGGGAATGATGTATACATCGTCTGGAAGTGACACCGAATTAATTATCAATCCTGTACCTTCAGCATAATTTCCAAAAGCACCCCTACATAAAAATTCACTTGGACAGTGCTCGACGGCTTGATCCGCGTAAGTATTCGTAACTATAAATGGGTTTGTAAATTTCGCTAAATATTCTTTCGCCCAAATCAAGTCAGTAAAGTTATTAAAAACTGATGTTTGTCTTGGAGGTTGTGCAAAGTTTTTGAATATGCCAGTGACTTTCCTCAGAGCGCGTTCACTGACACTCTTGTTATACGGCATTTTTGTATTTGGTCCTAGAACAACTTCTAGCGGCGGGGTCGGCAAGGTATTAGCCGCAATGTTTGCTTGAGTACTCCTCCACGCTGCAGCAGGTATTCCTTTATAGTTCGCGAGCAAGTTATCAAATGAAGTTGGAGCAGCAGGTTCGGAAGCTTGTGCCTTCCAAACCAACTTCTTGCCAGATTTTATACACGTGAATTTCTTATTCTGAGAAACCTTTATCTGTCCTTTACTCGTGCAAGTAGTCCCTGCTTTGACTGCAGCACGAGCGGGAGCGGAAAAGGAAAGTCCCAGGAAAATAAGCACCGTTACGGAAGTAAAAATCTTCCTCATGCGCAAACAGTACACTTACTCAAGTTTAGAAACTATGGAGCGTCCTTAAACTTCGGCAGATGCAGGTCAAAACGGATTGAAAGTACTCGTGTCAGTACTACGACACCTCCGCCCAGAATCGCACTTGTACTGTTGGCAATATTTGCTTCGATAAGAGCCACAAAAGTGATCGCACCCATCAACGAAGATGTTCCGATAGTTTCTCTGTGAAGCAGCACTGGCTCCAGCTGACAGAGAACATCTCTCAATAGACCGCCCGTAACAGCTGTAACTAACCCTAAAAGAATTGCCCCATACCAGGAGATGTTTTGCTCAAAAGCCAACTGTGTCCCAGAGATAGTTGCAATTGCTAGACCGAATGTGTCCATGACCAAAAGTGTTTTTCCAATATGAGTCACTCGTCTAAAAACAAGAGTAATAAGAACAGCAAGAATTACGGAGGCGAAAATTGATGGATCAGTTATCCAGATTGGTTTTAACCCGAGAAATACATTTCGAAGAGTGCCACCAGAAACGGATGCGATTGCTGCAATAAAGGCAATCCCGCCGTAATCTAAACGCTTATCTGCAGCGACTCGAGCGCCTACTAGCGCAAAAACAAATGTGGATAATAAATCGAGCCCATGGAGCAAATTCATGCCTCAATAGTAGAGTACGAACATGAGCAATCAAATTGAAACTTCATTTCAAGTCCAATTAAACAATCGTGATCGCGCGACAGCTTTTGCTCGCATAATCCTTGCTTTCCCAGTCTTCATATTCGTTTCAGCATTTTCAATTGAAACTTTTTTCAATAGTAATTCCGTACAGTCCTATGGTTTGGTGGTTTTGCCAGTAATTCTCGCACTTTTATTTCGTGGTGTTTATCCAAGTTATGTATTGGTTTTTAACAAAGCAATTTTTGCTTTGGTAAATCGCGTATGGGCATATATCGCCCTATTGACAGATGAATATCCATCAATCGAAGAGAGCGATGTCGTTCGAATTGTTTATCCAGAAGTTGATGGTGGAAAAACTCTCAGCCGTGGACTTCCACTCATCAAATGGTTTTTAGCAATTCCTCTTTACATCGTTGGAATTGTTTATTCAATCTATGGTTTCATAATGTTGTTCTTGGCTTGGCTCAACATCTTATTTACCGGCACAATACCAGAAACTTCGGCTGACGTCATTGTCCGAGTAACTCAGTACTGGAATCGAATTTATGGATATGCGATAATTCTGGTCACTGATGAATACCCTTCATTCTCACTATAACTAGGGGCAAGCATGTTTGAAGTTCACAATGTATTAATAGCGGCATGTTTATTCCTTGGAGCTATTCTTTATACATCCGTCGGCCATGCTGGCTCATCGGCATATATCGCGATCATGACGCTCTTTAATGTTGAAACCACGGTTATCAAACCAACAGCCTTAACTTTAAATATTGCTGTGTCTGCCTATGCCAGCTGGAGATATATCCATAATAAATTCTTTGATAAGAAACTATTTGTCACACTAAGTATTGGGGCAATTCCTGCTGCTTTCATTGGTGGTCATATCAATTTAGCCAGCGAAATCTATAAACCAGTTGTCGGTGTGCTTCTTATACTTTCAGGTTTGCGCTTCATTTTCTTGGCAGCATCTAGAGACCGCGAACTAACGAGCGTTAATTACCCATTGGCAATAGTGATGGGTGTTTCAATTGGATTTCTCTCAGGTATCACCGGCACCGGTGGCGGTATCTTCCTTTCTCCACTAATAATTTGGCTCGGGTGGAATCACGTAAAACAAGCCAGTGGAACTGTTGCTGCTTTTATTTTCGTTAACTCCGTTGCTGGGTTGCTGGGAAATTACAATTCAACATCATCGCTGCCAGATTCACTGCCGCTATTTCTTGGAGCCGTAATCATTGGAGCACTGATTGGTACTCGTCTCGGTATTTCGCGCTTCTCTTCAACTGGGGTAAAACGAGCACTCGGCGTAGTTTTGATTATTGCCGGGTTGAAATTCGCACTTACTTTCTAATTACTTATCGCCTGATTCAATCTCGTTAATCAATTTAAAATGACCGCCGCCAAGTTGTCCCTGATTACGATAGAGCTCAAGTTTTTCGCGAGTATCTTCGATATCTAAGTTGCGCATCGTCAGTTGACCAATGCGATCAGTTGGACCAAATGCCGCGTTTTCTGTGCGCTCCATTGAAAGTTTTTCTGGGTGATAACTAAATCCGGAACCTTCAGTGTTAATGATTGAGAAATCATCTCCCCGACGCAGTCGCAATGTAACTTTTCCTGTAACAGCGGAGGCCACCCAACGCTGTAAGGATTCGCGGAGCATTAATGCTTGTGGATCTAGCCAGCGACCTTCATAGAGTAGTCGACCTAATCTGCGACCTTCTGCGTGATAGTTGGCAATCGTGTCTTCATTGTGAATTGCCGAAATTAAACGTTCGTATGCGATAAACAAAAGTGCCATGCCTGGTGCTTCGTAAATTCCACGACTCTTTGCTTCAATAATTCTATTTTCAATTTGATCACTCATGCCTAATCCGTGACGTCCACCAACTGTGTTGGCTTCATGAATGAGATCCACAGCCGAGGAGAAAGTCTTGCCATTGATTGAGTGTGGTCGGCCTTGAACGAATTCAATAATGACATCTTCACTCTTGATTTCAACTTTTGGGTCCCAGTAACGAACACCCATGATCGGTTCTACTGTTTCAAGTGAGACATCTAAATTTTCAAG
>WLNM01000092.1 GCA_009699825.1 Actinomycetota bacterium | reverse complement strand
GATGTCGGAACTTCTTCTGGCGTTCGTCAAAATATGACTGTCATATCAGGTGAAGGACTAGTCGGTGTTGTTCAATTTTCTTATGCCAATTCAGCCCTAGTTCTGTTGGCAACTGATCCAGATTTCAAAGTTGGAGTCAGAATTGCTGGTTCCCAACAAATCGGAATACTTTCTGGCAGTGGTTCCAAGCGGGCATCTTTACAGCTCTTAGATAATCAAAACATTGTAAAAGTTGGCGATATCTTGCTTGCTCGGGGAAGTAAGAATAATCGACCATTTGTTCCTGGGATTCCTGTTGGCTACATAAGCGCCGTTGATAACAGTGCTGGTTCAATCGCCCAAAGTGCCACAGTCATGCTGTATCCGAATTATTCTGCTCTCGGTGTTGTAAGTGTTGTTTTAAGTGCGGGAAAGAATAATCCGGGTGATTCTCTAGTTCCTGCAGCCCCACAACCATCACCGATTCCAACAGTAACAATTTATGCCACACCATCTCCTACCGCGAGCACGAAGTAGTTTGAGATGTTGGTCAGGCAATTTTCAATCTCTTCCATAATTTTTGTATTTGTTTTTTTCATTCAAGAAAGCTTTATTAATCAACTTCGTTTACCTGGCAGTGGATTTTCTCTGCTCTTGTTGATTGCACTGATATGGGCGGCACTGAGCACCGCAATTGTTGGTGCACTCAGTGGATTTATTTCGGGGTTCTTAATGGATTTATCTCAGAGTTCCAGTGGCGCAATGGGTCATTGGACTTTGATCATGATCCTTGCGTGTTATGCCGTGGCATTTTTGGGTTCTGGTAATGACAATGTTCGAGGCAATCCAATTACAAATATTTTTCTTGTATCAATAGCTTCGGTGCTGACACTTGTAGCTTTCGTGATTACTGGAGTATTACTTGGAGTTTCATTCGGAAGCATCTCGCAAGTATTGATAACGATTGTAGGTAATGGTATTTGGGCGCTTCTAGTGACGCCTCTTGCCCTTCCAGTAGTTAATAAATTACATAGAGTTCTCTTTGGAAATCAGGCTCATTTATGAACCAGAGGTCTCGCCTGAGTTTGCTTGTTGTTCAAATATTTATCCTTACATTAATGGTTGCCTTACTTGGTCGACTCTTTTATCTGCAGGTTGCAGCAGCACCTAAGTACAAGGATGCCGCACTGAGTATTCAGAGTAGAGATGTGATAAATCCAGCGATTCGTGGATTGATAGTGGATTCATCTGGTGTTCCTCTGGCACTCAATCGCGTAGGACTTGCAATCACCGTTGATCGAATTGCATTAGATGAACAGAGTGATAAAGGCGTGAATGTATTAGCAAGAGTTTCAAACCTACTTGGATTGGCCTATAGCGATGTTTACAGAGCAACTCGATTGTGTGGCGAATTACCTAAGTATGACAAGGCTGGATGCTGGACAGGATCTAGATATCAACCAATTCCGATTACAAAAGAGGCAGATCCTGAAATTGCGCTTCAAATTGTTGAACGCACTTTTGATTACCCAGGTATTGGTGCAACTCCTGTAGCTATTCGAAATTATCCTGGTTATGCCGGCGTTAATGCAGCACACGAATTAGGTTATGTAGGACCTGTTACCGAAGAGGATTTATCTGGAAAAAATGGTCGGTCTTATTATCGCAGTGAGACTATTGGTAAAACAGGTCTTGAGTATCAATACGATTCTTATTTGCGTGGCACAGCTGGCATAAGAACAGTCATCGTTGATCGAAAAGAATCTATTACTCGTGAAAGCCAAAATACAAAACCAATCAGTGGAAATCATTTAGTCACAAGTTTGGATGTGCGTTTGCAATCTGGAGTTGAGAGTGCACTTTCAGATGCGGTAAGGCGTGCACGTGCAAGTGGTCACCCAGCAGATTCAGGTGCGGCAATTGTCATGGATGTTCGTAACGGACAAATTTTAGCGATGGCTTCCTATCCAACATATGACCCAAATTCTTGGGAAAAGGGTTTATCAGTCTCCGATGCACGCGCACTCTTTAGTGAAAAAAATGGTGTTCCTGCACTGTCTAGGCCATTGCAAGGAATGTTTGCACCAGCATCAACCTTCAAATCAGTATCTGTCGTGGCCGCAGCAAATGCGGGATATAACCTCAACGCTACCTATAACTGTCCATCAGAAATTCAAGTCGGAAATCGTGCATTTCAAAACTTTGATAGCAAGCCACTTGGTCGCGTATCTCTTAAGAAAGGCATTGCCGTTTCTTGTGACACCTTGTGGTACCAGATTGCTTTTGATGAGTGGCTTCGAGATGGTGGATTAAACCCAAAAACAAACCCAAATGATTACTTTTTTAAAGCCGCGCAAGGATTTCAAGTCAATAAGAAAACAGAGATTGATCTGCCATCAGAACTTGCGGGCCGCCTTGCCGATCGCACCTGGCGTAAGAACTGGTATGCGGAGAATAAAGATTTTTACTGTAATTACAAAGATCGTGCAAAGAAGAATCAACTCACGCCATTTTTGCTCGAATTAGCACGCGAAAATTGTTTAGATGGCGACAAAATCCGTGCAGGAGATGCTGTTAACTTCTCAATTGGCCAAGGTGACACAGTCATCACACCACTTAAATTAACTCAAATGTATGCAGCCATCGCTAATGGTGGAAAAATTTGGCGCCCAAGTGTTGCTAAAGCAGTTGTTTCAAAGGATGGAAAAATACTTAAAAAAATAGATGCGAAACAACTAGGGACGCTTCCAGCAACCAAAGCAACTCTTGACTTTTTACATGAGTCCCTACGTGAAGTTGTTACTGGCGGAACTGCAACCGGAGCATTTTCCGGTTTTCCTATTGCAATTAGTGGTAAAACTGGAACGGCTCAGGTATTTGGTAAAAATGCTAACGGAACTTTAAAGGCAGATACATCCTGGTTTGCATCGTATGGTCCAACACAAAATCCACGATACGCGGTTGTGATGATGGTCAGTCAGGGAGGTTTTGGTGCATCTGTCAGTGGTGTCGGAGTACGCAAAATTTATGAAACATTATTTGGTGTCACTGGATCAAAAGTTGATCCAGCAAAGGCTATATTTCCTGATGGGCGACCACCGAGCACGATTCCAAAAATTTCACCAGCGACGAAAGTAAAGGTAACGCCATGAGCTCACTTTCCTCTCGTAGCATTTATCGCCGCAGATCCCGTGGATCTGTCTTTGCAGGATTCGATCCAATTCTGACTGGTTCAGTTGCTGCGTTACTTGTCATTGGTACTTTGCTTGTATATGCCGCAACACGAGATTGGTATGCAGCTAATAACTTAGATCCAGAGTATTACTTAAAGCGCCATGTCCTTAATATTTTGATTGGATTATTACTGGCATGGGGAACAACAATTATTGATTACCGATTGCTCCGCGCGTACACCCCAATATTCTGGGGGTTAGGAGTACTTGGGTTAATTATTGTTTTGATTCCAGGACTTGGGGCAGAAGTTAATGGCGCAAAAGCTTGGATTGCTCTGCCAGGTGGATTTCAAATTCAACCCGCCGAATTAGCCAAGATTTCAATCATTATCGGAATGTCCATGATTCTCTCTGAACGTACGCACGACAGTAACGAGGCGACTTCTAGGGATGTTTTGCAAGCCCTTGTTGTTGCAGGTATTCCCGTTATTTTTATTTTGCTTCAACCAGATATGGGAACCGTTTTCATCATCAGTGCATCTGTGGTGACAATTATTGCAATATCTGGGGCATCGTCTCGTTGGGTTGTTGCCTTACTTCTCATCGCTGTCGTAGGGGCTTTTGGTGCCACCAAAGCGGGAGTTATTAATTCATACCAAGTAAATCGATTGCAATCATTTGTTAATCCAAATGCAGATGTTCAGGGAAGTGGATATCAACTTCGCCAAGCCCGCATAACAGTTGGATCTGGTGGTTTTTTGGGAACGGGTTTGTTTAATGGTCCACAAACCAATGGCCGTTTTGTACCTGAACAGCAGACTGACTTTATTTTTACGGTGGCAGGTGAAGAGCTCGGATTTGTCGGTAGCGCGGGAATTTTACTTCTTTACTTGATTATTTTGATGAGAGCTTTTTCAATTGCTCGAAGAGCTAATGACCCATATGGGCGACTGGTTGCAACGGGAATTACAGCATGGTTTGCGTTTCAAATATTTGAAAATATTGGAATGACTCTTGGATTAATGCCGATGACGGGAGTGCCTTTACCATTTCTGTCCTACGGCGGATCAAGCATGTTTGCAACCTTGATTGGTTTTGGTTTATTGCAAAATGTTCACGCACGTCATCGCTGATAGACATCTAAGTACGCTCAATTTGTGCCTTACTTGGGTTTAATTCAAAAATCTGCCATACTTTCACCACAGTTCAGCGCGGCTCGCGAGCACTTCGCGGTACACGCCAAGCGCGAACTCACAGAAGATTTGCTTGACGAGTTAGTTCTTTTCGAAGTTCGAAACAATTCAAGCCAGAGCGCGTTTACATAAACGCATAGAGGATTTGGTGCCATGGCTATTGAGCCAAAAACGCCGCGCAAGCGAGCGGCTAAAAAAGCAAGTTCAAAAAAATCTGATGCTGTCGAAAATTCCGACGCATCCGAAACTAAGAGTGCGACAAAGAAAAAGTCTGCATCTATTCCAGTTCCAATGTTTCAATCTGCTCCTGAAGCCGCAAAGTCCGCAAAGGCAGTAAAAAAGGTTGTTCCAGAAGTGAGTGCGGACGAACCAGGTGATGATGATTCGCGCACAGG
>WLNM01000091.1 GCA_009699825.1 Actinomycetota bacterium | reverse complement strand
TAAGTGGTGTCCGCAACACAATCGTAGTAACCCTGCTCGCAGAGATTATTGGAATTGTTGCTGGCCTTTTTTTGGCGATCGCACGTATTTCACCTAATCCAGTAATACAAACCCTGAGTTGGTTCTACATCTGGTTCTTTCGAGGCATACCTGTTTTAGTGCAACTTATATTTTGGTTTAATCTCGGCTTAGTTTTTCAAACTCTCTCTCTGTCGATCCCGTTTACGGATGTCGTACTGCTCTCGGCCGATACGAACCAATTAATTACACCTTTTATTGCAGTACTTCTTGGATTAGGGCTCAATGAAGCTGCATACGATGCGGAGATAATCCGAGGCGGAATCTTGTCGGTATCACGAGGTCAAACAGAGGCAGCAGCTTCACTTGGGATGTCCTCGACCAAAACAATGCGTTTCGTGATTTTACCGCAGGCACTGCGCGTAATTATCCCACCCATAAGCAATCAGTTGATTATTATGTTAAAAATTTCATCACTGGCCAGTGTTGTCACTTATCGTGAGTTAACTACGACTGCGCAGAATATATATTCGGTAAACCTGCGCACAATCGAACTGTTGTTAGTGGCAAGTATCTGGTACATCGCGCTCACCACAGTTTGTACTCTGGGTCAGGATTTGTTGGAGCGTCGTCTTGGCCGAAGTTTAGCAACGCCTCCTAAGTCTCGCTTGAGCGGAACCTTTATTGGCCGAAGAAAAGCGGGACGCATATGACAATGGCAAAAGTAGAAGCTATAAATGTTCGAAAAAGTTTTGGGAACCTTGAGGTTCTCAAAGGAATTGATTTCGAGGTTGCGAACGGCGAGGTAGTTTCCTTAATTGGTTCATCAGGTAGTGGGAAGTCAACATTATTGCGGTGCATTAACCAGTTAGAAACAATTGACTCAGGAACCATTTATGTTGATGGAGTTCTTCTTGGACACGTGGAGAGTGACGGAAAACTTCATCCTTTGCCACCTCGTCAAGTTGTACATCAACGAATTGGTATAGGTATGGTTTTTCAGTCATTCAATTTGTTTCCGCACATGACAGCCCTCGAAAACGTTGCAATTGCACCCATCCAAGTCGGAAAAACAAACCGCAAGGAAGCCCGAAGTAGAGCGAAGGAATTACTAGCCCAAGTGGATCTTGGCGACAAGATAAATTCGTATCCCGCGCAGTTATCAGGTGGTCAACAACAGCGTGTGGCTATTGCAAGAGCGCTTGCGATGAATCCAACTTTGATGCTCTTTGATGAGCCGACCAGTGCGCTCGATCCCGAACTTATTGGTGAAGTTCTCTCCGTTATTAGGGATCTGGCAAACGAGGGAATGGCGATGGTAATTGTCACTCACGAAATTCGCTTTGCTCGCGAAGTATCAGATCGAGTTGTGTTCATTGATGCGGGCCTAGTTGTCGAGTCAGGTTCACCCGCGCAGGTGATCGACGAACCTCAACACGCACGAACTCAATCGTTTCTATCTCGTGCGCGGTGAGAAACTTAATAATCAGATGAGTAACATCACGACGAAAAAAGTTCGGGTTGTTGCCCTCATTGGTGGACTGTTGAGTGACATTCCTCCAGATTTAAAATCAATCGGAAATCTTGTTGATATTGTAGTTGTCGATGGCCCAGAGGCATTAGCCAAGGAACTTCCGAATGCCGACGTACTCTTTGTCTGGGACTTCCGATATGCCGATGTTGGCCCCTTGCTTTCATCTGCCCCAAATCTACGATGGATTCACGTAGCGGCAGTCGGGGTTAACTCAGTTCTTTCTCCTGAACTTCTGAAAAGTAAAATCCTCTTAACAAACTCTCGCGGTGTTTTCGATGGTGCGATTGCAGAATATGTCACAGGTTTACTCCTTGCTCATGTCAAGGATTTGCAAAACACCTTTGCTGCACAACAACGAAGTCAGTGGAATTATCGTACGACGCGACGGCTTGCTGGCCACCGAGCCGTTGTTGTAGGCACGGGGTCAATTGGTCGAAGAATCGGTAGCACACTGCGCAAACTTGATATCGATGTCACCTTGGTAGGGCGCCGAGCCGCCGATGATCTTGAGTTCGGAAAAATTCGTCCTTCGACTGAATTATCTACAGTAGTCAAAGGGGCAGATTTTCTTGTCCTGGCGGCGCCTCTGACTCATGAGAGCAGTGCAATGGTGGGTGCCGACGTGCTAAGTGCGCTCGGACCTAATGGCTATCTCGTAAATGTTGGACGTGGACCCCTGGTCGTTGAGGAGGATCTGCTTGCAGCGTTGCAATCTGGCGCGCTGGGGGGAGCGGCGCTGGACGTTTTTGATATCGAACCATTGCCAGTCGAGTCACCATTGTGGACTTTGCCAAATGTTGTTGTCTCTCCCCATATGTCCGGTGATTATCTTGGATTCGAAGTAGATCTCATGACCTTATTTGCAAATAATTTAAAACGTTGGATAGCGGGTGAGCCACTGGAGAATCTGATTGATCAATCTCGCGGCTACGTGGTTAGCAATTAAATGGACTTCATGAAACACGCTAGCCGATTAAATACTAGATCAACTCCAACACTCTCTTATCCGCCTCCCGTGGATAGGAATCCATGCGGAAGTTTGTAATCCTTCAGGGACGAGGGACTAGAAGGATTGCAAACTTTCGTTGGTAAGGGGAACGCGTCGGTTATTTGGGCTCGGCTAACTCATCGGCAAGCGCTCGCACTTGATATTTATGCTCAAGTATTCTTCCGGTCGCAGGATCGCTCATTGAAACTGACCATGACAAAGCTCCGGGGAGTGGTTCGCCCGATAAAGTCCCAGAGAGAACGACCGATCCGACCGAAGGTTTCCTGCCAAGACGCCGTTCAAGAATTATTAATAAGTCGGCAGGTGGTAGCAATTCAGAAAGCGATCCATGTTGAACCTCTTTCTCACCTTGATTATCGGTACGTGAGCATTTCAAATCGAGTTGGTCCCATTGTGAGAGCAAGTCATCTAATCGCCAGCACTCAGGTGAGAGAACATCAGGGCAGACTGCCTTTGAACGCGCTGTGCTCAGACGTTCAACCGCAAAATCTGAATGGTCTGAAGCCACAGTGACGAGCCAGCCAATTTCTGAGAGCATCAAGGCGTACTCAACTTCCCCGTATGTATCCGACCCTGCAACTACGAGCTCCGTAGCGGTCGTAGTTTGCTGTGGTGGTAGAAGGAAAAGTGCGGGCACAGTTGTAGGTGCTGGCAGGCCAAGGGCAACTAACTCATCAACATGTTCTTGAATTGCCCTCTGGTTTCGACCTGCATATCCAAAGTTGAAGACCTCCGAAACTCGAAACAGTACAGATTTGGTATCACCATTGACCTCATGGAGCGTTAAATTCAATCCTTCTCGAATTTCCAAAATATCCTCCATGCTAGGCCGTTTGTTGATTGTCAACAGACTACAATGTTAGTGTGTAAATGACTCATTCGCTACGTCCGTGTTAAAGGGAGAATTTATGTCATCGGTTGATCGAGAGCGGCACATCGTGCAGCCCCCGGACTCGGAAGATGTTCCGCGCTACGCAGGATTCACTACTTTTGCTCGCCTACCACGGCATGACCAAGTAGAGCATGTCGACGTTGGAATTCTTGGAGTTCCATTCGATAGCGGAGTTTCATTTAGACCAGGTGCCAGGTTTGGTCCAGGTGCGGTTCGTGAAGCGAGCCGACTTCTGCAAGGTTACAACCAGTTCCAGGATATTGCTCCCTTTGCTGTTCAGCAGGTCGCCGATTTAGGGGATGTAACAGCTAATCCCTTCGATATTGTCGCCGCAGTAAATGCGATCGAACGAAGCGCAACTCAGTACATGGCATCGGGAATTGAATTGGTAACCATTGGGGGAGACCACACTATTGCGCTGCCTTTGCTTCGCGCGGCCGCAGCAAAACATGGACCTGTTGCGTTACTACATTTTGATGCACATTTGGATACCTGGGACACTTATTTTGGAGCGCCATACACGCACGGCACTCCATTTTTGCGTGCTCACGAAGAAGGGCTTTTATTGCGGGATAATTTGGCGCATGTTGGTATTCGCGCACCTCTTCATTACAAGAGTGACCTCGAACGAGACAGGGACATCGGCTTTGGAATCATTTCCTCTATCGATGTAGCCGAAATGGGTGTCAAAGAAGTAATAGAAGCGCTTACATCTCGGATAGGAAACGCCCCTGTATATGTCTCTATAGATATTGACGTCCTCGACCCATCTCACGCACCTGGCACTGGAACACCAGAGGCGGGAGGTCTTACGAGTCGCGAGATGGTCCAAATTCTTCGAGGGCTTAAAGATTTCAATATTGTTGGAGCCGACGTAGTAGAAGTGGCGCCAGCTTATGATTGGTCGCAGATTACCTCCACCGCCGCAGCACAATTGATCTACGAACTCATAAGTTTATTTGGAGTTCGGCGTGCTGGGCTGGCATCGGGTGTCGGACCATCATGATTTTGGTTCGTCAGGTTTGTCGATTAAATTTCGTGGTGTACGTAATTAAACTTAGGGGTGTCTAAATGAAATTGTTCATCAGAGTATGAGGAATGCACCAAGCCTTGTCCCGATTTCTCAAACAGGAACCGTGGACCAAATTACTCAACAAATTCGTGATCGCATTATTAGTGGATCGTACGTTGCAGGTACCCAACTAAGAGAAACTTTATTAGCCCAGCAATTGAAAACGAGTCGTGGGCCTGTGCGCGAAGCATTACAACGTCTGTTGCAAGAAGGCCTGCTGGAGAGTGTGCGCCACAGAGGCGTCTTTGTTAAGAAATTAACGGAAGCAGATGTAAACGATGTC
>WLNM01000090.1 GCA_009699825.1 Actinomycetota bacterium | reverse complement strand
TCACTCTCAGCACCACCTGTAGAAGAAGTAAAAGTTGGCATTTCAATCCTTGAATCACTCAATTTACGTCAGAGAAAACTTGAAATAGTTTCATGTCCATCATGTGGTCGCGCACAAGTTGATGTGTATACATTGGCTGAAAAAGTGCAAGCAGGATTACAAGGAATGACAGTTCCGCTTCGAGTTGCCGTTATGGGTTGTGTTGTTAATGGACCAGGAGAAGCACGTGAAGCTGACCTCGGGGTTGCATCTGGCAATGGCAAAGGACAGATATTTGTTAAGGGCCAAGTAATTAAAACTGTTCCTGAAGCACAAATTGTTGAAACACTCATTGAAGAAGCAATGCGTTTGGCTGAAGAGATGGAAGCCGCCGGTGTTGCATCGGGCGAACCTTCCGTAGACGTTCACTAACCTCACACAACTAAGCGCATCCCTCAGGTAGGCTCGCACCATGTTGCGAATGTCCTCACTCTTTTTGCGCACTTTGCGCGATGATCCAGCAGATGCTGAAGTCGCAAGCCATAGACTTTTGGTTCGCGCAGGTTATATTCGCCGAATCGCAGCTGGCATTTACTCTTGGTTGCCACTTGGTTATATAACGCTAAGAAATATTGAAAGAGTTATCCGTGAAGAAATGGATGCCGCAGGATTTCAAGAAGTGCATTTTCCTGCAATGCTTCCAAAAGAACCGTATGAAGAAACCAATCGCTGGAGCGAATATGGCCCGGAACTCTTTCGTCTTCAAGATCGCAAAGGTGGAGATTATTTACTAGGTCCAACTCACGAAGAAATGTTCACTTTGATGGTTAAAGGCGAGTACTCCTCTTACAAAGATCTGCCACTTTCGCTCTATCAAATTCAAACAAAGTATCGCGATGAACCACGTCCACGTAGCGGAATTATTCGAGGTCGCGAATTTGTCATGAAAGATTCTTACTCATTTGATATAGATGATGCTGGCTTAGATATTTCTTACATCAGGCACCGTGATGCATACGTTAAAACATTTAAGCGATTAGGATTGCAATACAACATAGTCAGCGCAATGGCTGGCGCGATGGGCGGGTCTAAATCTGAAGAGTTCTTAGCTCCATGTCCAACAGGTGAAGACACATACGTTCTATGCGAAAAGTGTGGTTACGCAGCAAATGTGGAAGCCATGAAAACCGTTTTAGATGCACCTGCGAAGAAAGATTTTCCTGCCCTTGAAGTCTTAGATACTCCAAATACACCAACGATTGATTCCTTAGTCGAAGTTCTCAATTCTAAGTACGGCGGGGGATACACAGGCGCCGATACTTTAAAGAACGTTATGTTGATGGCTGATAACAAACCAATAGCGGTGCTGGTTCCAGGTGATCGTGAAGTTGATATTAAACGTTTACAAGCAAACTTATCAGGAGTATCTGAACTTCGAATTTTTGAAGAAGAAGATTTTACTAAACATCCTAAACTTGTTAAAGGATATATCGGGCCACAAGATGCCAAAAGTTTCGGAATAACTCTTTATGCAGACCCACGCATTGCTCCAGGAACAGCATGGGTAACCGGTGCAAATAAGAAAAATTGTCACGCACGAAATGTTGTCAACGGTCGAGATTTTACTCCTGATGCATACGTTGAATCCGCAGAAGTTCGTGCGGGTGATGGATGTCCATCGTGTAAAGCTCCGGTGATTATTGATCGCGCGATTGAAATTGCACACATTTTTCAACTCGGTCGCAAATATGCCGAAGCGTTAAATCTCACCGTTCTCGATCAGAATGGAAAGTCACAAATAGTAACGATGGGTTCATACGGAATCGGTGTTTCGCGCGCCGTTGCAGCTGTTGCCGAACAAACTCATGACGAAATTGGTCTTTCTTGGCCAATCGAAGTTGCTCCTGCGAAGGTTCATATTGTTGCAACAGGTAAGGAAGATAAGCCATTTAGTGTGGCGGAGCAGATTGGCCTAGATTTAGAAAAAATAGGTGTGAGTGTTTTGTTAGATGATCGTCGTGACCCTAGTGCTGGAGTGAAGTTTAAGGATGCGGAGTTAATTGGGATTCCCATCATTGTCGTTGTGGGTAAGGCTCTCGAACAAGGCAACGTTGAAATCCGCGTCAGAAAGAGTGGAGAAAAATCAGAGAGCAGTGTTGATGGAGCTGTTGAAAGTATCGCGTCGATACTTTCAAAGATCTCTTAACGAATGTTCGGAGATATTTCGCAATTAACCATCTTCTTTTTAATCCTTGCCGCATTTGGTGCGGGTCTAATTGATGCTATCGCTGGCGGCGGTGGTCTCATACAACTTCCTGCACTCTTAATTGGTTTTCCTCAGGCAAGCACAGTTGAAGTTTTAGCTACTAACAAAGTTTCTTCCGTTTTCGGCACCAGCGCATCAGCGCTGATGTATCGGCGAAGCGTTAAAACGGATGCCAAATTCCTGGGATGGATGGCTATTCCTGCATTCTTTGGATCTGTTTTAGGAGCACTTAGTGCGTCAAAAATTCCAACGCAAGCAATGCGTCCATTGGTTTTCTTTTTACTTGCAGCAGTTGCAATTTATACCTGGAAAAAACCAGACCTAGGATCGATTGAAGCCTTACGGCACGGCACAAAGAAGAGATATTTTGTTTCAGTTCTGGCTGGAGTTGTTATTGGTTTTTATGATGGAATTTTCGGACCCGGAACTGGTTCTTTCTTAATGCTGACATTGATTTATCTTGGATTCACATTTTTGAGTGCATCTGCAATTGCCAAGGTAGTTAATGTTTCAACAAATCTAGGAGCCATCGTTGTCTTTGGATTCCATGGAGCAATAATTTGGCAAGTTGCACTTGTTTTGGGTGCGGCGAATATAGTCGGGGGATTAATGGGTGCGCGCTTGGCTATTCGTGGTGGATCGGCCCTGATTCGAAAGGTTTTTCTTCTTGTCACACTTGTACTTATTGCAAAAGTGGGAATAGATACTTTATCGAATTGGTAAGTTCAGAAATAACAGGTTATTATTTACTTACAACTTAATAGAAAGAAGACGCACATGTCTCTCAGCGAAAAAATTACTGAGCTTGTACAACCAGTGGTGGAAAAAGCTGGCTTCTTTCTTGAAGATGTTCATGTTCTCTCACCCGGTAAGCACAGAATTATCACGTGCATTGTTGATGGTCAGACTCCACTGAATCTAGATCAAGTCACGAGCGTTTCCCGAGATATTTCCGAGCTTTTGGACGCCGCAGATTTTATGGATGAAACTGCTTTTACATTAGAAGTTACTTCCCCTGGTGTTGATCGCCCACTTACACTTCTTCGTCACTGGCAGAAAAATCTCAATCGTTTGGTCAAGGTTGTCATGCTCGATGGTTCCGTCGTTAACGGGAGAATTACTACGATTGATGACAGCCAGGTATTTTTAATTGAAGATATTAAAGGTAAGACGAAAAATCACACCGTTACCTTTAGCGATATCAAGCGTGCAACCGTGGAAATAGAATTTAATCGCAAAGGTGATCTCTAATGCATGTAGAGATGGCAGCTCTCACTGCTTTAACCGCTGAGAAAGAAATTTCTTTTGAACAGCTAGTGAGCGCAATTGAAATAGGAGTCTTAACTGCCTATAACCAAATTCCGGAAGCACAGCGACATGCGCGTGCACTTCTTGATCGCGAAACTGGCGAAATTCAAATACTTGTTCCAACTTTTAATGAGCTTGGCGAAAAATTATCTGAAGAGCGAGACGAACCCGAAGGTTTCACTCGAATAGCAACGTCGACTGCGCGACAAGTAATTAAAATGAAGATGCGTGAAGCAAATGATGCTGACATAGTTGGAGAATTTACCGGTTCCGTTGGAGACGTTGTATCAGGTGTTGTGCAGCAAGGTAGAGATCCAAAGATGATTCACGTCAATCTTGGACGTGTTGAAGGAAAAATCCCACCCCAAGAACAAGTTCCAGGTGAGGTATACCAACATGGCGATCGAATTAAGTGTTTTGTTGTTGAAGTGAAGCAGGGTTTAAAAGGTCCAGAAATTATGCTTTCCAGATCGCACCCAGCACTTGTTAAACAATTGTTTGCACTTGAAGTTCCTGAAATTACCGATCGTATTGTTGAAATTATGGCCGTTGCACGCGAAGCAGGTCATCGAACAAAAATTGCAGTTCGTACTCATCGCGCAGGTGTAAGTCCTAAGGGTTCTCTTATCGGTCCTGTTGGGTCACGTGCTCGTGCGGTAATGGATGAACTCCATGGTGAAAAAATTGACATCGTCGATTGGTCTGAAGACCCAGCCGTTTTCGTTGCACATGCTTTAGCGCCAGCAAAAGTTTCTCGAGTGGAAATTACGGATCTGCTATCGCGAAGTGCGAAGGTGACGGTGCCTGATTACCAACTCTCATTGGCTATTGGAAAAGATGGGCAGAACGCTCGACTGGCTGCCCGACTCACTGGCTGGCGCATTGATATCCATCCGGATACGCCTACTACTGAGTGAGAATTTCTATAAAAGAGCGCTCCGGCGGTACAGTAAGCCAGTTGAATTCGAGTGATTGGCAGAAGCAGTGAGTATCAATTCGATACGAACATGCATTACATGCCGAAAGCAATCGAGTCCGACATCTCTTTTAAGAGTGGTCTGTATTGATGGGGCGCTAGTTCCAGATTACAAAAAATCACTTCCCGGAAGAGGCGCTTGGGTACATCAGAGTTGCTTAGCAACTGCGATCGCTCGAGGGGCATTTAAATACGCATTAAAGCTAACCGAAACACCAAACGAATTGGATGCGAAAGATATGAAACTCAAATGAGCTCGTTCAGATTATGAGGTCTTACAACTAAGGCTCGCATCCCCTAGATCAATATCTAGAAAAAGAGATTGCGGGCCAAGACAGGAGAACTGTGTCAAAGGTCC
>WLNM01000009.1 GCA_009699825.1 Actinomycetota bacterium | reverse complement strand
TTGCTGGCGCTGACGTAATTGTCCATGTTGTAGATGGTTCGCATGCCGATCCTTTTGAACAAATTCGAGCTGTTCGAGCTGTCATTGATGAGATTGGGGCGCAAGAGGTTCCAGAAATTATCGCTATAAACAAATCAGATATAGCAGATCAAGAAATCCTTATGGATATTTTGCGAAAAGAACCAAATAGTTATGCAATCTCTGTAAAGACAGGTTTTGGAATAGACGCGCTAATTCATGCAATCGAAAAAACTCTGCCTAGGCCAAGAATTGAGGTGGATATTGTCATCCCATACAGTCGTGGTGATCTCATCAGTGCAATTCATGAACACGGAGAAATATTGAGTGAAGAGTATGTTGCAGAAGGAACTGCAATACACGCCCGAGTGGATGCAGGGCTAGCACGCCAAATTCACGATTTGCAGGAATAAATTCGCATCTCGGCGTGTTATATCGGGCAGTAACCTCAGAAATAGGCGATTATGCGCCCGTTCAGTATTTATACAACTAGAAGCACGAAGGTAGGTGAGAGCAGTGGCAACGGATTACGACACCCCCAGAAAAACTGATGAAGAACTCCACGAAGAGTCGTTAGAAGAGTTAAAAGCCCAGCGAGTCGATGCGCAATCTGGCCAAATCGACGTTGATGAAGCAGAAGCTGCTGAGAACCTAGAGCTTCCTGGAGCAGATTTATCTGGTGAAGAGTTAGCAGTTCGTGTTGTTCCAAAACAAGTTGATGAATTTACTTGTTCACGTTGCTTCTTAGTTCATCACATTACGCAACTTGCAAAAGGCGAAGGTGCAAAAGCGGTCTGTAAAGAGTGTTCTTAACGCAAAACCGCAGCTAATTCTTTTCCACGCTTTGAAGAAATCAACCAGTATGGCGTGGGGTCTCGATGATCTTTTATGCCAACCAATACTCCGCGCGAACTCCAAAATCTAATTGCTAAAAATGCAGCAGGATCAGCATCTCGTCCGCGTACCAGTCGCATTTCATCAGCATCTAATATTGTTACATCGCCCAGGTACTTTAATTCAATGTGGGCATCATCGATCCGCAAAACATTCTCATCTATTTCAATAATCATCCGCGAACGTACCGCAATGAAAACAAGTGCCACCGTGAGAATTATTTGAGACCAAAGAGCGGGATTATTTCCAATGGCTGCCCACAATGAGATGCTTATTGATGTAAATAAGAAGTAAATGAAGGCTAAGAGCCAGACCGGGGGAGCAATAACTTCTCGAAATCGCATGGATGCCACGCTACATCATTTATTTTTCACTCGCTCACGCACTAAACTAATCACATGAGCCGAGTCGCGAGCACTACACCACCTGATGGAGCGATAATTCCAGATCGCCATCCGGAGTCACCCGCCACTGGTTCAAAGATTCCTTCTCACTTTGCCCATTGTTTTGGTTGCGGAGAAAAACATCCAACTGGCTTGCATCTTGTTGCACACGTTGGAAATGCTATGGATCTCACTGCCGAATTTGTTGTTTCAGAAAATCACCAAGGAGCACCGGGACTAGCTCACGGGGGATTACTCTCCGTAGCCCTGGATGAAGCACTAGGTAAACTAATGTGGTTACTACGTGCACCTGCAGTAACTGCTCGACTCGAAACAGATTTCATAAAACCAGTACCTATAGGTTCGCGATTATTTATTACTGCTGAAATTACGGGTCAAGTTAATCGAAAAGTTTATTGTTCCGCCGTTGGGCGATTAGATTCATCTGATGGTGAGATTGCCGTAAAAGCAGCTGCGCTTTATGTAATTGTTCCAATGACACACTTCTTAGAAAGCGCTCCGGCAGATTATTTGAAAGCCATTTCAAAGACTCCAGAAGTTCTGGCATTTGTAGATCCGAATTTTAATATAAATCCATGAGCGTAAAAGTATTGATTAAGCGTTTGGATCCGGGAGTTCCTTTACCGATTTATGCAAAAGGTGGCGATGCCGGAGCAGATATTGTTTCAGCAGTTGATATTACGTTGGCGCCTGGAGAACGTGCACTAGTTCCGACAGGGATTTCAATTGCGCTTCCCGATGGATATGTCGCATTAGTACATCCACGTTCGGGATTAGCAATCAAGCATGGAATCACCATGGTTAATGCTCCCGGAACAGTCGATGCAGGATATCGAGGCGAGTTAAAGCTGATTTTGATTAACCATGATCAAACGGAATCTGTTTCTTTCAAACGCGGAGATCGTGTTGCACAATTAGTTATACAACAAGTTGAACGTGCAGAGTTTATTGAAGTTCAAGAACTTCCTGGATCAGGCCGCGGAGCAGATGGTTTTGGATCAACGGGGCGCGCATGAGTTATGAACCAGACGATCGCGCCAAGGTGGTTAGTGCACTTGGTGGCAAAAAAGGCCTAATTGATTCAGGCCTTCCCTCGATTCTTTTTCTCATCGTATTTAACGTTACTGATAATTTAAGAACTGCTCTTTATGCAGCCGTAGCAACCTCAGCTGTTCTCACAATAATTCGATTGATTAAGAAAGACACTGTTCAACATGTAATTTCTGGGTTTATTGGCGTAGCTTTTTGTGCATACCTTGCCAACCGCACTGGCAATGCAAATGATTTTTTCTTACCAAAATTTCTTACCAATCTTGTCTATGGCACTGTGTATCTCATTGCCAATGTTGTGGGATGGCCAATTCTTGGATTAGTTTTAGGACCAATCTTGGGTGAAAACCTCTTATGGAGAAATCATCCAGAGCGCAAGAAGGCGTATATACGCGCCGGGTGGATTTGGGTTGCTATGTTTTATCTGCGGTTGCTTGTACAAGTACCCATTTATCTCAGTGGACCAGAAAATCTTAATTTATTAGGAAGTGTGAATTTAGCCATGGGTTATCCGCTTTTCGCTGCGGCAGCGTGGGGTTCTTGGTTAATTATTAGGAAAGTTCCAAGCGTAAAAGCTGAAGATTAGATTGTAATGAAGCACGCTTTGATTTGAGCCTCAGCTGCAGCTGATGCAACAAAGAGTAATTCATCGCCAGCGGCAAAAACATCATGAGCTGAAACTGCAATTACTTGTCCATCGCGCACGATTGCAGCAAGAGATGCATTATCTGGTAACTCAATTTCTTCTACTGTTTTGCCAATGCAGGATGAGTTATCTGGAAGTGTGAGCTCTACAAGGTTCGCTTGCCCTTTTCTAAATGAGAAAAGACGCACAACGTCGCCAACACTGACTGCTTCTTCTACAAGTGCAGAAATTATGCGTGGAGTGGATACGGCAACATCTACGCCCCAAGAAGTATCAAATAACCATTCATTCTTTGGATGGTTAATGCGTGCAACTACACGAGGAATTCCGTACTCAGTTTTTCCCAGAAGTGATGCGACGAGATTAACTTTGTCATCTCCGGTTGCGGCTACTAGAACTTGGCAATTATTTAGTTTTGCATTGTCCAAAGATGTGATTTCGCAGGCATCAGCCATCAGCCATTCAGCATCTGGAACACTCTGCATCTTCATTGCTTTTGGATCTTTATCAATTAGCAAAACTTGATGGCCGTTATCTAGTAGTTCGCGTGCAATTGCGCGACCAACATTTCCAGCTCCAGCAATGGCAATTCTCATGATGCACTCTCTGGATCATGTGAGAATGATTTTTCAATATTTACTAAATCTTCATCTCGCACCATCATGTGCAGTAGATCGCCTTCTTGAAAGACTGTGTGCTCATCTGGAATTAAGCCCGAACCAAGCCGAGTAATAAATGCCACACGAGCTCCAGTGATGTTTTCAATTTTCGCGACAGGTATTCCGAACCATGTAGAAATCGGATGAAATTCGCAGAGTTGAACTGCTCCACTTGCATCTCGCCACTCTGATTTTGAACCTTCAGGAACAATTCTTCGCAGAATTTGATCAGTAGTCCATAGAACTGTGGCCACTGTTGGAATTCCTAAGCGTTGATAAATTTCAGCACGTCCAGGGTCATAAATTCGAGCAACTACATTTTCAACTTTATAGGTTTCTCTAGCTACTCGAGCAGCAAGAATGTTTGAGTTATCTCCATTACTGACTGCGGCAAATGCATCTGCTTTTTCAATTCCCGCTTCAAGGAGAGTGTCTCGATCAAAGCCCATTCCAGTAACTGTATTACCTTTGAAATTTGGGCCTAAACGACGAAAAGATTCACGAGCTTGATCAATAATTGAAACTGAATGACCAGCAGATTCCAATTCAATTGCGAGGGATGATCCAACTCGACCGCAACCCATAATGACTACGTGCACGTAGTACAACTTACACCCTTATTCTTAGATACATGGAATCAAAGGCGAAAATAAGCCTGCAGGTGGGCCAACGTTTGACCGTTGATATTGAAAAAGTTGCCCACGGCGGACACTTCATTGCGCGCCATGAAATCGAACCGGGTAAAAAGGCAGTCATCTTTGTTCGCCACGCGATTCCTGGCGAAAAAGTAGAGATTGAAATAACAAGTACAAGCACGAACTTTATTCGCGCCGATGTCATCGATGTAATTACTTCTAGTCCTGATCGAGTTCAAGTCCCGTGCCAATATGCTCATTACAACGGTTGTGGAGGCTGCGATTTTCAACATATTTCTATTACTGCCCAGAGAAAGTTAAAGGCAGATGTCATCACTGAACAATTTGCAAGAATTGCAAAACTTTCCTTATCGGTAGGCGTCGAAGAAGTTGATCAACCGCTGCACTGGCGAACACGAATAACAGCAACAACTGATGCATCAGGTGCTGTAGGTTTTTATTCATCCCGAAGTCACCACGTGATTCCAGTCCAAGATTGCTTAATTGCCGTGCCGGAAATTGGGATTAGTGAACTTGCAGCACAAAAACTTCCAGCAGATGTCAGATTAGAAATTGCGTGTTCATCCGAGGGTGAACGTATGTTGGCGCAGGGTCCAAAAAGTGGTGAGGGTAAATTTCGGCAAAGTAGTGGTCCGTCAGTCTTACATGAACGTGTTGGAAATCGCTTACTTCAAGTAAGCCAAAGATCTTTTTGGCAAGGCCATAAACGTGCGGCAGAAGTACTCACTCAGGTTGTCAGTGATTTCGCAGAAATAAAAATCGGCGAACATGTATTAGACCTATATGGAGGAGTCGGGTTATTTACTGCTGCTTGCTTGGATGAAGTTGGCTTATCTGGATCTATTCACCTTGTTGAAGGGAGCAAAGATGCCACAACGGATGCGAAAGCTAATTTTGTGCAAAACTCGAATGTCGAAATTACAACAGGAGATGTAGCAAAAGTAATTACTCGCATAACTACAGCTGATGTGATTATTTTGGACCCTCCACGTGAAGGTGCAGGAAAAAATGTTGTTCAGGAAATTGCGCGCATCGCACCGCGATCAATTGTTTATGTCGCCTGTGACCCGGCTGCCCTTGCCAGAGATACGGGATACCTAAGCGAGTTTGGATACTCAATAAAGAAAATTCGCGCGTTCGACCTATTTCCCATGACTCACCACATCGAATCTGTTGCGCTATTCACCCCCGATAAGGTATCTTGACGTCAAGATACTTTTAGGTTGGAGCGACGGTGAGTACGAATTCATTCAATGCCAAGAGCGCCTTAGATGTCTCTGGAAAATCCTATGAAATTTTCGACATCTCGAAAATTGAAGGTGCAAGTAATCTTCCTTTTAGTCTAAAGATTCTTCTAGAAAATTTATTACGCACTGAAGATGGCGCAAACATCACAAGTGCTCACATCAAGGCATTAGCGCAGTGGGATCCAACCACCGAACCTGATACTGAAATTCAATTCACTCCTGCACGAGTTGTCATGCAGGACTTTACTGGCGTTCCTTGCATTGTTGATCTTGCCACTATGCGCGAAGCAATCGTTGCTCTCGGTGGTGACGCATCAAAAGTTAATCCGCTAGCGCCTGCCGAATTAGTTATCGATCACTCGGTTATTGCCGATGTTTTTGGCACAAAAGATTCTTTCGAGAAAAATACTGATATTGAATATGAACGAAATCGCGAGCGTTACAGATTCCTTCGTTGGGGACAAAGTGCTTTCGATGAGTTTAAAGTTGTGCCGCCTGGAACAGGAATTGTTCACCAAGTGAATATCGAATATTTAGCTCGCGTTGTCATGACCAGGAATGTAAACGGAGTCTTGCGTGCTTATCCGGATACGGTTGTCGGTACAGATTCACACACAACCATGGTGAATGGACTTGGAGTTCTTGGTTGGGGAGTTGGCGGAATTGAAGCCGAAGCAGCGTTGCTCGGTCAACCAGTATCTATGTTGATTCCACGAGTTGTAGGTTTCAAACTCAGCGGAGAATTACCACTCGGAACAACGGCTACAGACCTTGCTCTGACAATTACAGAAATTCTTCGCAAGCATGGAGTTGTTGGTAAGTTTGTTGAATTCTATGGACCAGGCGTCGTTTCTGTTCCCATGGCTAATCGCACAACCATTGGAAACATGAGTCCTGAATATGGTTCTACGTGTGCAATCTTCCCAATCGATGAAGAAACACTGCGCTACCTCACACTGACAGGACGTAGTACGGAGCAAGTGGAATTAGTCCGTCAGTATGCACATCTTCAAGGTTTATGGCACAACCCAGAAGTGACACCGCGTTTTTCTGAGAACATCGAACTTGATTTATCAACTGTGGTTCCATCCATTGCAGGACCAAAACGACCACAAGATCGCATCTCGCTTTCAGATTCCAAGATCGCATTCGAAAAGATCTTGCCAACGTATTTCGGTGATAAAACTTCAAATAATCCGATTGATATCAAGGTCAATCAGAAAAGTACAACTATCAAAAATGGTGATGTTGTAATCGCATCAATTACTTCATGTACAAATACTTCAAATCCATCAGTAATGATTGGTGCGGCTTTACTTGCTAAGAAGGCCGTAGAAAAAGGACTGTCCTCAAAGCCCTGGGTAAAAACAACCCTGGCACCTGGGTCAAAAGTAGTTACAGATTATTACGATCGCGCGGGCTTAACTCCTTACATGGAAAAACTTGGTTTTAACCTTGTCGGATATGGTTGTGTAACGTGCATCGGCAACTCTGGTCCGTTACCACTTGAAATTAGCAAGGCTGTTAATGAGCATGATTTAGCCGTAAGCGCTGTACTTTCTGGAAATAGAAATTTTGAAGGCCGTATTAGCCCAGATGTAAAGATGAACTACCTTGCTTCGCCACCGTTAGTTGTTGCCTATGCATTAGCAGGAACAATGGATCACGATTTTGTTAGCGATTCATTGGGAATTGGCTCTGATGGTAAACCTGTTTATTTGGCAGATATCTGGCCCACTCCACAAGAAATTCAAAGTGTGATTGACTCATCTATCTCTTCAGAGATGTTTGCTAAAGATTATGCAAGTGTCTTTGATGGCGATCATCGTTGGAAATCACTCGATACTCCAGCTGGCAAAACTTTTGAATGGGATCCGCAATCCACTTACGTTCGAAAGCCTCCATACTTTGATGCAATGCCTGCGAGGCCAACTCCAGTTACTGATATTTCATCTGCACGAGTCTTAGCAATTCTTGGTGATTCGGTAACGACAGATCACATTTCACCTGCAGGAAATATCAAAGCAGATTCACCTGCTGGAAAATATCTCCAGGACCACGGAGTTGATCGTAAAGACTTCAATTCTTATGGTTCTCGTCGCGGAAATCACGAAGTAATGATTCGCGGAACATTTGCAAATATTCGATTAAAAAACTTACTGTTAGATGGCGTAGAAGGTGGTTACACTCGAAACTTCCTTAAAAATGGTGAGCAAGCAACAATTTATGATGCTTCTATTGATTATCAGAATTCTGGTGTACCGCTGGTTATTCTTGCGGGTAAAGAATATGGTTCAGGATCTTCACGAGATTGGGCTGCCAAAGGAACAGCACTCCTTGGCGTTCGTGCGGTAATTGCAGAGAGTTTCGAAAGAATTCATCGATCAAATCTGATCGGTATGGGTGTTCTACCATTGCAATTTATAAATGGCGAAAATGCAAAATCACTTGGCTTGGGCGGGGATGAAGTATTTGAAATTAACGGAATCACTGAACTGAACTCCGGTAGCACCCCTAAAGAAGTCACAGTTAAAGCCGGCAAAAAATCATTTCGCGCACTCGTGAGAATTGATACACCCGGAGAAGCTGACTACTACCGCCACGGCGGGATTATGCAGTACGTATTGCGTTCACTTCTCACATAGTGTGCTTATTTTGCATCCCCGTTCTAGAATGGAGATGTGATTTCAGATATCAATTCGCCTAAAGATATAGGCCACCTCAGCCACGATGAGCTAAACACTCTCGCGGCTGAAATTCGAGGATTTCTGATTGAAAAAGTTTCCAAATCTGGGGGACACCTTGGCCCAAATTTGGGTGTTGTTGAATTAACTATCGCAATTCATAGAATTTTTGAATCTCCCAAAGATGTGATTCTCTTTGATACCGGCCATCAAAGTTATGTACACAAAATTCTGACCGGAAGAAGTAAAGGCTTTGATCTGCTTCGCCAACGTGGAGGTCTTGCCGGATACCCGAATCGCTCTGAGAGCATTCACGATGTAATTGAAAATTCTCATGCATCAACAGCACTTTCATGGGGCGATGGAATTTCTCGTGGGTTTTCACTCAGTGGCCAAGATGATCGTTCTGTCGTCGTCGTAGTTGGCGATGGGGCACTGACTGGCGGAATGTCTTGGGAAGCCTTAAATAATATTGCCGCTTCGGAAACGCAAAAACTTGTCATTGTTGTTAACGATAATGAACGCTCGTACTCACCGACAATTGGTGGTTTAGCAACGTATCTTTCAACGTTGCGTGCAACTCGTGGCTATGAGAAATTCTTAGATTGGGGCAAGGAAGTTCTCTCTCGCACACCAGTTGTTGGTGGCCCAATTTATGACACCTTGCATGGAATGAAAAAAGGTATTAAAGACATCGTCGCACCACAAGGAATGTTTGAAGATTTAGGGTTGAAATATCTAGGTCCCTTTGACGGGCACGACATTGATGTCATGGAGAAAGCACTTCAAAAAGCAAAAGAGTTCGGTGGTCCAATCTTGGTGCATGCGATCACTGAAAAAGGACGTGGTTATGCACCTGCCATTGAAGATGAAGCCGAAAAATTTCATGCTGTGGGAATTGTCGATGCAGAAACAGGCTTACCAGTTAAGAAGAGTTCTGCTTCTTGGACATCTATTTTCGCAAATGAGTTAGTAGAAATTGGACGCGAGAGAAAAGACATCGTTGCTATCACAGCTGCAATGCTTGGACCTACAGGATTAGATAAGTTTCAAAAGGAATTCCCAGAACGCACGATTGATGTTGGTATTGCTGAACAGCATGCTGTTACAAGCGCAGCAGGATTAGCTTTTGCAGGAATGCATCCAGTAGTTGCCGTGTATGCAACATTTCTGAATCGAGCATTTGATCAGATGCTCTTAGATGTCGCATTACATAAAGCTGGAGTGACATTTATATTAGATCGCGCGGGCGTAACTGGCGACGATGGTCCGTCACATAACGGTATTTGGGATCTTGCATTAACGGGAATTGTTCCAACGCTGCGAGTTGCAGCGCCACGCGATGGTGCGCGAGTAAAAGAAACTTTACGTGAAGCACTGGAAGTTAGTGATGCTCCAACACTAATTCGTTTTCCTAAAGGTGCGGTTGTAGCCGATATTCCAGCTTTTGAGCGCCGCGATGACATTGATGTTTTATACCGTGGCGAGAGTGCCGACGTATTACTCATCAGCATTGGTGCGATGGCAAACATGGCTGTGGAAGCAGCCTCACAGGCTTACCGTGAAGGTGTTGGAGTAACAGTTATTGATCCTCGTTGGGTAAAACCCTTGCCACAATCTCTTGTGACTATGGCACAACGCTACAACAGCGTTGTGGTTATTGAAGATGGAATTAGGCATGGTGGCATCGCAAGCACTGTTTCTGAATTATTTAGAGACGCAGGATTACAAGTTCCAATTCACTCCATTGGCGTACCACTTGAATTTTTAGAACACTCTAAACGTGACGAAGTTTTGCAAGACCTAGGGATTACCGCACAAAATGTTACGCGATCAATAGTCGAGTGGAGCAGCTCCCTTAAGGAAGAGATGCAATTCCCGGCTGATGAAAACGTTTCGCGCACGCAGCTTCACTAATTCCTTCGCGATCTAAATACGGCAAAATTCCACCTAAGTGCATCGGCCAACCGGCACCGAGCAACAGACATAGATCAATTTCAGCAGGAGTAGCAACGACACCTTCATCGAGCATCAAGCGGGCTTCTACGGCGAGTGCCGTGAGTGCTCGTGTGCGAACTTGCTCTGCAGTAGATGCATTTTTTCCGGCAACAATGAGTGCAATTGCTTCTGGATTTGCTATCAATGATCCCTTGTCATCTTTGATGTAGAAGGTACGAATACCAGCCTTAACCAGGGCCTGCATTGTTGGAGAAACTTTATAACGAGGACCAAGGTTCTTATTTAAAATCTCTGAAACGTGCAGTGCCACTGCAGGACCAACAAGGCCGAGTAATTCAAATGGTGACATAGGAAAACCAATTGATCGCATGGCATTATCGGCAACGTCTGGCGGAGTTCCTTCATCCATAGCATCCGTAATTTCGCCCATAAAACGTGTGAGCAAACGATTAACAACAAAACCAGGTGCATCCTTTGTGATGACCATAGTTTTCTTTAACTCTTTGCCAACACTTACCGCCGTTGCGGTTGTAGCATCATCGGTTTTTGTTGTACGAGCTATTTCAAGCAGTGGCATAATGGCAACTGGGTTAAAGAAGTGAAAACCAACTACGCGTTCAGGATTTTTTAATCCTTCGCTCATGGCTTCAACTGATAAGGATGAAGTATTAGTTGCAAGAACGCACTCTGGAGAAATGATTGATTCCAATTTTTTGAACAGTTCTTGTTTGAGTGCAAGTTCTTCAAAGATTGCTTCAATGACAAAATCGCACCCTGCATATACGTCTTGTTCGGCTGAACCTGAAACCAGTGCTGAAAGTCGATCAGCGCTCTCTTGCGACATCCGCCCTTTTTCAACAAGTTTGGCTAATTCTGCTCGGACCCAGGCAACGCCTTTGTCCGCGCGCGCCTGATCAATATCTGTCATAACTATTGGGCACTTCAAGTTACGAACAAATAAGAGCGCAAGTTGGGATGCCATTAAACCTGCACCGACTACTCCCACCTTTGTCACCTTACGAGCGAGAACAGGTTTTGGTGCACCTTCAACTTTTTTACGTTTTTTCTGAATTAAATTAAAAGCATATAGAGATGCACGCAGTGGATCTGACATGGTTAATTCTGCAAGCGCTAGATCTTCAGCATCAAAGCCACTTGATCGTGTGGCACTCTTTGAAGCAGCAATGAGTTCTAGTGCACGAGCAGGAGCCGCGATTTCTGCGCCTCCATATTTTTTCAGAGCTGCTGCTCTGCCAGTAGAGATTGCGCTATCCCAGGCAGGATCGTTGCTGAAATCTTTTCGCTCTATTTTTGTTCCACCACTTAATACCGAAGCCACAAATCCAACTGATTTCTCGAGGAAATCTGCTGGTTCAAATACGGCATCAACTACTCCAAGTGAAAGCGCATCCTTAGCTTTCATCATGGTGTTGTTGTTGAGGGCATTAAGCATGATCACTTGTACGGCCTTTTCTGGACCAATTAATTTCGGAAGTAGAGTTGCACCACCCCAACCGGGAACAAGTCCAAGAAATACTTCAGGCAATCCCGTAAAAGCAGTTGAGGAAAGCGTTCTGTAATTGCAATGCAAACCAAGTTCTAAACCACCACCAAGTGCTAGTCCATTGATAAAGGCGAATGTAGGGATATTGATTTCACCCAAACGACGAAAGACGTCATGCCCAAATTTACCGATAGCCAGTGATTGCTCACGCTTGTTAAGAAAAGCAAGGGCTGATAGATCCGCTCCTGCTGCAAAAATAAATGGTTTTCCTGTAACTGCAATTGCAACAGGTGCACTTGCAACTGCTGCGGTTATGGCCTCGTTGAGGGATGCAAGTGATTGGGCACCAAAAGTGTTTGGACGGGTGTGATCCAATCCGTTATCTAATGTAATAAGCGCCAATGTGCCATTGAACCCAAATGCACCGAGATCAACTGAGCGAACTATTGCGTGGGTGATTACTTCTTCCGGAGCACCTTCGGGTAGTGCAAGAGCTGCAGGCGTGCTCATTATTGTGCACCCTTCGAAAAGTGTGGGTTTTCCCAAATAATTGTTCCGCCCATACCAAGGCCAATACACATTGTTGTAATTCCATAACGAATTTCTGGGTGCTCTTCAAAACTCCGAGCTAAATTAATTGCCAGTCGAACGCCAGAAGAGGCAAGTGGATGCCCGACTGCAATTGCACCACCAACAGGGTTAACGCGAGGGTCATCATCTGCAATTCCAAAGTGATCGAGAAATGCGAGAACTTGAACAGCAAACGCTTCATTGATTTCAAATAAACCAATATCTGCAATTGATAGCCCAGCTTTCTTGAGCGCTTTTACTGTTGCAGGAACTGGTCCGTATCCCATGACTTCAGGTTCGACACCAGCGAATGCGAAAGTTATCAATCGAGCCTTTATCGAAAGTCCTTTTTCTTTTGCAAAATCTTCACTGGCAAGTAATGAAGCCGTTGCACCATCGTTAAGGCCTGCAGCATTTCCAGCGGTGACGCGTCCAGCAGGGCGAAAAGGAGTTTTAAGTGCGGCTAGAGCTTCCATCGTTGTTCCCGGACGTGGCGGTTCATCAACTGTTGCGATTCCCCAACCGAGTTCAGTGCTTCGAATAGCAGTCGGAATTAAATCTTTCTGAATTTTTCCTGCAGCATACGCTTGGGCAGTTTTTTCCTGAGATCTAACTGCATATCTGTCAGCACGTTCTTTAGTGATTGCAGGAAAACGATCGTGCAAACGCTCTGCAGTGTTTCCCATAGCAAGTGCATCTTGTTCAACAATTTTTTCAGCAAGGTAGCGAGGATTTGGATCCATGCCTTCGCCCATCGGATGATTTCCCATATGTTCAACTCCGCCTGCAATACCAATTTCGTATGCACCCATTGCAATCGATCCAGCAATTGTTGTCATGGCAGTTAGCGCACCAGCGCACCAGCGATCAATTGAATATCCAGGCACAGAATTTGGTAGTCCGGCGAGCAACGTTGCACTTCGCCCGATGTTCATACCTTGATCACCACTTTGTGTTGCTGCTGCGATTGCGACGTCATCGATGTCGGTAGGTGCGATTTTTGGATTACGTTCTAAAAGACCACGCATCGCACGAACAATCAAATCATCGGCTCGTGTTCCGGCGTACAAACTGCCAGCTTTACCAAATGGAGTACGTACGGCATCGACTAGAACTACTGAACGTGACATCTAAAACTTCTCTCTTTGAGCACCTGTATTAGGTACTCATAGGTTACTCGTCAGTAGTCAAAAGTAAAAGATTTATGCAGAAATAAGAGTCTTCTTTGCAACACGTGAGGGCTTTAAGTAAAGCCACAGTACGACTGCAAGGTAAACACCGGCTATTAAGAATTGCACCCATGAAGTTGTTGTATCAAATCCGATGGATCCGGCGAGCACGGTGGCTACGATTGAATCTGGAGCCATCCAACTTGTGACATCCCAGATGAATGAATCTGCACCTGGCAGCCAACCCAACTCCTGGTATTCATGAACTCCGTAAGAGAGAACTCCAGCTGCGACAACAACGAGTGCGGTGCCAGTGATTTGGAAAAATTTACCAAGATTTATTTTCACTGAACGGTTATAAATTAAATAACCAAGTGCAATTGCTACACCGAGTCCTAATATCAAGCCAACAGTGGCAGTTGATGCGGCTCCAACAGTTTTAAAGTTTGTATAAATAAACAAGGCGGTTTCTAGGCCTTCACGAACAACAGCCACAAATGCAGTAACTGCAATGGCCAGAGATCCCGCTCCAACAGCAGAATCTACTTTTCCGTGGAGTTCATCGCGTAATCCGCGTGCGGCGCGTTGCATCCAAAACACCATCCACGTAACAAAACCAACTGCTAAAAATGATGTTGTTCCCGCAAAAAATTCTTCACCACGTGCAGTTAGTTCTGCAGATGTAAAGGAGAGAAAGCCGCCTAACCCGAGGCTTGCAACAATTGCGAGTGAGACGCCGATCCACAGTGGTGCCAGCAAGTGTGTGCGACCAGTTTTTACTAGGTAGGCAACGAGAATTCCGACGATGAGGGCAGCTTCTAGCCCTTCACGTAGCGCGATTAAGAAAGTACTCAACATAGGAATAATCTAGAACGGGGTACCGATTTACGCAACTCAAATGTTGCGTAAATCAATCTGAGGCAGGCTCTGCTTCGGAGGTCTCTAGAACTGGAACTTCCCTTGGTTCACGCTCAAGTAGGGCTGCTGCCAGTGATGGGGCAACTATTTCAATCTGCCAGGGTCTAGCCCCCAGCGCAGCCATTGCCTCTGATAGAGCGTTCACGTCGGCGTTGGTTGCTCTTGGTGTGGGAGGCGCCCAGCATATTCGGCGAATTATTTCGGGTGAGATCAGGTTTTCTGCAGGAATGGATAACTCGTGTGCCATTGTTTCAACAGCGAATCTGGCATGAGTAAGCGGTGCGTACTTTTCTGGAAACCTTTCTCGCCACAATTTGATTGGGGGCAAAGTGTCTGCGCCAGATTTCATTGGTGGCCACTGATCTTCGGGAGTGTTGAGTGCAGATTCGATTGCAGATATCCATGTGGGCATATTTTCTGACCAGCGCGCTCGCATACCAATTGGACGTAGTGCTTTTTCTGCATCTTTTTTGGTAAGTGGCTTATGAATCGCAAACTCAATAATGGCTGAATCGTTGAGTAATTTTCCACTTGCGACATCATTTGACCGTGCGATCTCGTTGCGGGCTGTCCATAAATTTTTAATTATTGCTAGTTGATCGCGTTTCTTAATTTTATGCATTCCTGAAGTACGTCGCCATGGATCAATCCGTGGGGGAGACGGAGGTGTTAACAAGATAGCCGCAAATTCTTGTTCAGCCCATTGCCATTTATTTGCACCACTGAGTAGTTCATAAATTTTTTCGCGCAGTTCAACTAATAACTCGACATCTAAAGCAGCGTAATTAAGCCACTCATTTGGCAGTGGGCGAGTAGACCAATCAACGGCAGAGTGTTCTTTTGCAAGAGAGACACCCATGAGTGATTCAAGAAGTGGCCCCAAGCCAACTCTGGGCAGACCGGCGATGCGCCCACCTAATTCAGTATCAAATAATTTTGTTGGGTTAATGCCTATTTCACGAAGACACGGTAGGTCCTGAGTACTGGCGTGCAAAATTACTTCATCTGTATTGAGAAGATCATTAAGTTGAGAAAAAAGTGCGTGACCTGGACCAAAAGGGATTGGATCAATTAAATGTAATCCTCCGCCAGTTCTCTTTATTTGAATTAGATACGCACGAGCACTGTACTTGTAACCAGAAGCTCGTTCGGCATCAACGGCAAATGGCCCCGTTCCACTTTCTAAACTTTTTAACGCAGAGGTAAATTTTTCTTCAGTATCTACAACATCAGGTACGCCATCAGATGGAACCAGTAAAGGCACGGCAGCAGGCGTATCAGGTGTCGTTTCGCTCATGTTTATTTACGTTTAGCAGATGTAATCGCTGAAACGCCTTCAGGAACTGGAGGCAACCCGGCTACTTCTGCAATTAAATTACACCAACCTTCGATGTGTTTAATGAGATCACGTGGATCTTCAACAATCGGACTCCAGGACGCCCTTATCTCCATTTCAGATTCATCATGACGCGGGGATAACTTTCCAAAAGATGCACTCGATACTCGTGTAACAGTTCCACTAGGTGCATTAAATTGGCATCCACTTTTTGTAATGGATTCAAGGAACCAACTCCAGCCAACTTCAGGCAATAGTGGGTCTTCCTGCATAACGGGATCAACATCTGCACGTACAAAAGTTACACAGCGGAATTCACCTTCCCAAGTGTCTTGTCCGCCAGGTTCGTGCAAAAGAACAAAACGTCCAGAGGCAATTTCATCTTCGGCATCACCAAATAATCCATTGCTGACATCTGCAGTGAAAGCAAAGGAGTAAGACGCTAATTTTTGCGGAGCAGGAACTTCTTCAAGAATGATTTCTGGGCGTGGAGTAATTGATCGAAGATGCTCAATTAACTTATCAAATGCAAATGAATCCACTGGCTAACTCTAAATCGCATCCTCCTGCTTACGTGGGAGGCAGGGCTGTACTCTGCGGGGATGGCATCAGTCCTTGCTCTCTTATCTAGCGCCCTGTGGGGTGCAGCTGATTTCTTTGGTGGAACATTAAGTAAGAAATACACACCGATTCTCGTATTAGGCATGACTCAAGCAATCGGTTTGTTATTTGGAATTACATTGGTGTTGTTAACTGGAGAACTATTTGGTCCCAATCCACCAAATGCTTTTGGCGATGGTGGATATTTCTTTGCGGGTGCTGTTGCAGGAGTATCTGGTTATCTCGGATTAATTTGTTTATATGCAGGTTTATCAACTGGCCGCATGGGAGTTGTTTCACCGATTAGCGCTTTGAGTGCAGTCATTCCACTTACGGTCGCACTTGTAGCAGGAGAAGTTCTTACGGCAGCACAGGCAATAGGAGTTGTTGTTGCGCTAGCTGGAGCATTTTGTGCCAGTGGACCTGAACTATCTCAAGGTCTTTCTCCGAAGCCACTGTTTTTGGCACTCGGAGCTGCAGCTGGATTTGGAACCGCGATGACTTTTATGGCAATTGGATCTGAATCTAGTGCACTGATGACAATGGTAATGATGAGATCTGTAACTTTCATCGTAAGTATTTTCCTAGTAATTAAATTTAGAACTGTTGGTAATTTTAAAAAATCTGAAATTCCACTCCTTATCTTTATTGGAGTTGCAGATTTCTTGGCAAATCTATTGCTGGGCGTTGCCACTAATTTTGGATTAGTTTCACTAGTAATGGTTCTTGGATCTGTTTATCCAATCGTCACGGCACTAATGGCATTTAAATTTCTACACGAGCGTTTACATAGAATTCAGTATGTTGGAATTGTTTTGGCAGTTGCTGGTGTTGCACTTATTTCTGCGTTTTAAAATTTGCTGTATAAAAAATGGTGTCTTCAACAACTCTTTTGGTTACATCTGTTGCTTGAGCCAAAAATTTTTCGTATTCGAAAATATCAGTACCTCCACGCGCTGGCGTAATACTTAACTCTAGAATCTCAATCTCTTTGCACTCGAGTAGGTAAGAAATGAATGCAGAACCCCCTTCGATGAGAATATTTTCACCAAATTCATCGCGAGCCCGTTTAATTCCTTCGACCGGATCGATATTCCATACATGTGCCGCAGGCAGTTTCGGATGCTCATTGCGTGAGATGACCACCAGGGGCACGGGCGTTTTTAAATAAGGTTCGTTTCGAGCTGTATTTCCACCGATCATGATGCAATCGGCTTTTCGGCGACGTTCGAGAAAGATAGCTCTATCAGCAGTGGAGGTGACCTGTGTAGAGGAGCCGGCGATGCACGTAGAGCCATCAATGCCGGCAACAATCGTTGCAGCCACGCTCATGTCTATTGAGTCTCCCTCGTTGCAGGTAAAGAAATGTCAGTGCCTATCCCTATCGTAAGGCTCATGATCATTGACTGCGATACTTGTATAAAGAAAAATATCGAATGCTCAGAGTGCGTCGTCTCTTTTTTTATTGGTGCACCGGAAAAGACTGAGATATCACTTCGCGTGCATTCTGCAATTACGTTGCTCGCATCTCGCCACATAAGCAAAGAGCTTAAATTTCAACCTACCGAGAATGGGCAGCAGACGGGTTAGATTCTCCGGATTTTCGAAATTCTTGCCCATTTCTCAGGCTCACATGCGCGTCTGGAGTTGAGGCGTGCTCTTCTAACAGGTTAACCTCATAACCATGCAATTAATCAACAAGCGTGCCCGAGTGAGTCTTTTGCTCACAGGGGCGCTGATTTTAACTCTCGTTGCAGAGCCAATTGCTAACGCGGCACCGACATTGGCTGAAGTGCAAGCGAAGGTGCGAATTCTTGAAGAGGATGCCACCTCTGCGGCCGAAGGCGCACAGGCCGCAAAAGTTAAATTAGATTCTCTGACTCGAACGCTTACGGGCATAAAACAAAAAGCTGCCGTGCAAGGCCAGAATGTATCGGCACTCTCAAAATCACTCGGTGCCATCGCAATTGACCAGTATAAAAATGGCGGCTTAAGTCAGAGTCTCGAACTCTTGTTCTCATCGGATCCAACGCTCTATTTATCGGCTGCGGGATCTCTAGATGCATTAACTCGTCGCAAATCAATTCAACTCAACAAGTTTGAAGCAGCAGAGCAAAGACTAAACGCAACAACTCTTACAGTTGCAGATAAAGTCGCACTGATCGCAGCGGCTCAAAAGAAATACCAAGCACAAGCTCGCCTTGCTCAATCCAAATTAGCCGAAGCAGAAAAAATATTAGCTCAACTAAAAAAAGAAGATAGAGAACGTCTGGCTCGATTGGCAGAAGAGCAAGAAAACGCAGATATGGTTTCCTCTCTAGCAGCGGCTAAGGGTGCCAAAGGAGTTTCGGGGCGAGCGGGAGTTGCCCTTAAGTACGCGTTAAAACAAATCGGAGATCGCTATGTCTTTGGCGCAGCAGGATTAACAACGTGGGATTGTTCGGGTTTAACAATGCGTGCATTCCAATCTTCCGGTGTTTCGTTGCCACACTCATCTGCGGCTCAATTTCGCTACGGTAAATTCATACAGCGTTCTAGTCTTAAACCAGGGGACTTAGTATTTTTCGGTTCACCGATTTCCCATGTTGGCATTTACCTAGGTGGCGGCAGAATGGTTCATGCACCACGTTCGGGCTCGCGCGTTAAGGTCGCAACTATGGACATGGGGCGTAAGAAATTTAGAGGTGGCAGACGTTTATAAGAAAATTCTCCTCATAACAAATGATTTCGGACCACGTACGGGCGGAATCGAAACCTTTGTTATCGG
>WLNM01000089.1 GCA_009699825.1 Actinomycetota bacterium | reverse complement strand
GAATCACTCACTTAACCCCTCACAATCTGATGACCCTTGAGTTTGTCTTTGGTTACTGTAACTAAAACTCCGTTCAAGGTGCCAGTAGTGTGATCGCTGCCCGGATTAATAACCAATGTGCGTCCTAATTTTCTAAAACCTTGGGACTCATGAATGTGTCCATGTAATCCAAGTAAAGGTTGATAGGTATCAATTACTTGGCGTACTGATTTACTTCCTACCGGCACCATCTTTACCTGTCCTCCTTCGTTCTGAGGAACCCATTGATCATTGAGAAGTGGTGCTTCGTCTAATCCACTTTCAAATGGAGGGGCATGCAAATTAAATATTGCATTGTCTATGTTTTCAATTGTACTAATTTTTTTCTCAAGTGTTGCAAGTAACTCTTCTTCGCTTTGCTCACGAGCTGTTTGCCATGGAGTTGGATTGGCATATCCCCAAGAAATCATTTCGTGATCATCATCGATTTTGATAATTCCATCTTCGGTATAAGTGCCCCATGGACAATCTCGTAAGTAAGGAGCCCATGATTGTGGGTCATCATTTCCCAGCATCCAATAAAGCGGCATGTTAGAACTTCGTAACTTCTGGTCAGCAATCTCTAGCCATTTCAGCATCCGTTCTCGCATGAGAGTTTCCATAAATGCTTCAAACGTTTGCTCTTCTTGCATAGCCTGAATTTCTTCAGAGTGGCCCACGTATGAATACAATCCTAAATCCGCAATAAATTGTTTAGCTTCACCTAGCTCTTCATTAGTTTGAATTTCAAATGTTTTTTCATTAACTTTAAATGAATAACCACTTCCACCAATTTTTTGAGAAATAATTAATAATTCTTTGCCCGCTAAGTCGCCACCCATAATCATGACGTCAGCTTTATATAGGGGGCCAGCATTGAGAAATTTTCTAAAGCAACGCTCGGAACCATGAATATCTGAAACGAAATAAATCTTGGTCTGAGCTCCCATCAGCGCTAACTCCCCTTTCGTTTAATCACGTTGAGAGTACAACCCCCATCAATAATTTCCTTCAAATACTTATCAAATGTCCAATATGAGTCCTTTGTTACTGGTTAGTTCGGGAGTAACCTTTTTCGAACCTAACTCTCGTTGGGTTAAAAAGGAGGGCAAATGTCTAATTTCTCAACTGGAAAATCTGAACTCTTTGTTCGTAAAAGTTCCGGTTTTGTAAGAGAAGCTTCATCATTTGATGCAGTTGTATTTAATGCTGTTTTCTCTGCACCAGTCGGTGCGGTCTTGGCTTGGGGAGTATTTTTCTCTCTCTCGGCATTCCCTGGCGCAAATATAATTGCAGCAATACTTATTTCACTGGTTCTTAATATTCCAATAATTCTTATGATGTCGAGTTTGGCATCGAGCATGCCGCGAACTGGCGGCGACTATGTATGGGTTAGCAGAATTCTCTCCCCTCAACTTGCGACAATTTCGAGTTTTGCAGCAGCATTTTCTGCTCTGATCGGTGCAACTTTTTGGGCGCGCTATTTCCCTGTTTATGCCCTTGGGCCTGCATTAGTGACTTTCGGCTCTATGTTTAAGAACCCAACCATGATTACGTGGGGCAATAATTTCCAAAGTGATAAAACTTGGATAGTTGTTGGCGCCTTAATCATGATTGTATTGATGACAGTGATTCTCATCGCTGGAACTAAGCGAACACTTCGTTGGATGAATATCTTCTGGATTATCGCTTCAGTGGGTACTTTCCTTGCCTTCATTGCACTTGCATTTGGTTCAAAGGCAAAATTCCAAACAAACTTCAACGCATTATCTACAGATTACGGTGCTACTGGCGATTCCTACCAAAATGTTATCGCTGGCGGAGGTGCTGGGGCTTCGGCATCTTCACTTACTAATTGGAATGCAACACTTCCAACAGTATTCGTAATCATGACATTCATGATGTGGAATTGGTGGAGCGTTTATCTCTCCGGTGAGTTAAAGGGCGCCTCTAACCGCCAACGTCACGTAAAGATTATGTCTACATCGCTTCTGTGGAATGTTGTATTTCTAATTATGGGCATACTTCTTCTATACAGAATCGTTGGTTACGATTTTATGGTTGGTGCAAATACGGGAGGAAATGAAGCCTATGTTTTACCTAACGCTCCTTGGTATCACTTCTTGGCCTCAGTTACGTTAAATGTGCCAGTACTTACCTTCCTGATAGTTGGATCCTTCCTATTCTGGTCATTGCCAGCAATGGTTGGAAACGTCTATCAGCCAGTTCGCGCAGTATTCGCCTGGTCATTTGATCGATTACTGCCTGAAAAACTCGCTGATGTAAATCCACGTACGCACTCTCCGGTTCCAGCAATTCTTACAGTGATGGGTCTCGTCACTGCAATGTTAATCTGGAGCGTTAGTGCAACAACCTTTGCTACATGGCTCGCACTTGGAGTTCTTGCAGGAGTTGTTTGTATCGTCATTGTTGCCTTAGCGGCTTTTCTATTCCCTTCTCGTCGCAAAGACCTGTATCTAAATTCTCCAGCTAACCAAAAGTTTCTGGGGATTCCAGTTCTACGCATCGTGTCACCATTGTCAGCACTTGTAATGGTGTTCTTAGTTTGGGCGGTATTGAAATATCCAGCCTTGGCAATTGGAACACCAGAACATGCATGGTGGGTACCGGCATTTATTGCGGGAATAGTTGTGGTTGGACTACTCCTTTATTACATTCCAAAGATGGTTCGTAAATCACAGGGTATTGATATCGACCTTGTGTACAAGGAACTACCACCTGAATAAACTCAAGTAAAAATAACCTCGGCCATTTTAATAATGGTCGAGGTTATTTTTTTTAATTATTTCCTTGCCAACGACCAGGCGATTCCGTCCAAAATATCGGCTTCCGATGCCACAAACTCTGTAGCTCCGGTTGCCTTCATAATTTCAGATAGGACTAGAGATCCAGCGGCAAATACGTCTGCGCGACCTGGGTGCAAAAAACCAACATGAGATCTTTGTTCGGCATTCATTTTTTGAAATTTCAGTGCAACTGAGTGTGCTTGGTCCGCACTTACACGAGCTAAATGAATGAGATGACTATCGTATGTTTCAAGTTCTAAAGCACTCGCTGCAACCGATGTTGCAGTGCCTGCGACTGCAATGAGGGTCTTTGCCTTAGTAATAGGAACTATGGCTGCTGCTATAGAAATTGCTTCTTGAATATCCTTGCGAGCATTTTCAATTTCTACCTGTGTTGGTGGATCCGAATGAATATTTCGCTCAGTCATTCGCACGCATCCAATATTTACACTCTTGGCAAATTCAACTTCAGAGTGACCATAAACAAATTCAGTTGATCCACCACCTATGTCGACCACCAAAAATGGAGCATCACTTGGTGCAAATTCTTTTGTGGCACCGATAAATGAGAGTTTCGCTTCTTCATCCCCCGAAATTACTTCTGGTTCGATACCAAGTCGTTCTTTCACTCCATCAATAAAAAGATCTCTATTGGTCGCATCACGAGTAGCACTGGTTGCACAGAAGCGAATTTTTTCGACCCCACGCTTAGAAATCTCTTGTGCAAATAAATCTATTGCCGCAAAAGTTCGAGCAATTGCATCAGGATGAAATGCTTTCGCTTGATCTACGCCTTGACCTAGGCGAACAATCTCCATTGTTCGATAAATCTCTCGAAAATTAGTTCCATCAATATCAGCAATTAATAATCTAATTGAATTTGTTCCACAATCTATTGCTGCAACTCTCATGCATTCATCTCCGTATTGCATGCGTGCTCTTGCCACCATTGTGGCAATTTGCTGAGTGCTTCATCACCGAGTGGGTTTACGCCCGGACCTGCACTAAGAGAATGTGCAACGAGTGAATGTAAACATTTAACTCGATCAGGCATGCCACCTGCAGAAATTCCTTTGACTTCGTCAACAACCACGCCGAGTGCATTGCGATCAGAAACGTACGCATCGTGAGCTTTTCTGTATGCAGAGGCTAAGTCAGCATCATGTGCCAAGCGTTCATTCATCTCTGCCATGAGTCCTGATGATTCAAGAGTTGAAATAGCACCTGTTAGACGTGGACATGTTGCGTAATAGAAAGTAGGAAACGGAGTTCCATCACTGAGTCTCGGTGGTGTTTGGACTACAGCTGGCATAGAACACGGACATCTATAAGCAATTGCATGCACATCTCTTGGAGTGCGACCTAATTGAAATTCAATGCAATCAAGGTCACTCGGTTGAACTTCTTTCACTGATTTTGAGTTTCCGTAATAGATGCAATCATCCGTGAATACCACGGCTGTCCATCTGGAATCTTATTTGCAACAGTGGTGCCACTTTCTTCTGTGTATTGGCCATTTGAATCAGTAACGATGTATTGACGCTCTCCTGGTAAAACAAAGTGCAAACGTTCACGTGCTTGAGACTTTATGAATTCAGGATCACGCCACATTGAAAGATCTTTACGTGCTTGCTGAAGTGCAGCGTTGTTGCTGGCAACTTGAGATTTAAGAGCACTAATTTGTGCCCGTTGAGTGAAGTAATGCTTAATTGGTGGGGCAATCGTAAGTGCCATAATGAACAGAATCGTTGCCAGGGTTAAAGCACGACTATTTCCACGTCGTTTATTAAAATTTAAACCACGGCGTCGTGCCATTTTTATCCTTTAAATCGCGGGAAAGCCGCGCGACCTGCATAAACCGCACCATCAGAGAGTTCCTCTTCGATTCGCAATAACTGGTTGTATTTTGCAACACGTTCAGAACGTGCTGGTGCGCCAGTTTTAATCTGTCCGCAATTAGTTGCAACTGCAAGATCTGCAATAGTCGTATCCTCAGTTTCACCAGATCGATGGCTGAGCATGCTGCGGTAATCCGCACGATGTGCCATATCCACTGCATCAAGAGTTTCGGTGAGCGTTCCAATTTGATTGACCTTAACTAAAAGTGCATTTGCTGTGTCTGAATCAAT
>WLNM01000088.1 GCA_009699825.1 Actinomycetota bacterium | reverse complement strand
GTCCTGTACGAAAAACTTCCTAATTTCTTATCCGCTGCAGATGTATTCGCAATGCCATCTAGATCAAGATTTTTTGGATTAGAGGTTGAAGGTCTTGGAATTGTTTATCTTGAAGCAAGCGCGTGCGGTCTTCCTGTGATTGCAGGAAATTCAGGAGGGGCACCCGACGCTGTTCGTGAGGGAATTACGGGCTTATGTGTTGATGGGACTGATGTTAAGCAGATTGCAGAAGCCGTAATTCATATTTGTAGTGACTCTTTGCGCGCATCTGAAATGGGGTCTGCTGGCCGCAATTGGATTGTTGAGCAATGGCGTTGGGAGATATGGTCCAAAGAATTTAACGCTCTCTTAGTTAGTCAGTAACCCAAGTTTCTTTGCTGCAATGATTGCTTGAATTCTGTTCTTGGAATCCAATTTTCTGTATATGGAGGCAAGATGAGTTTTTACGGTTGCTTGTGTGATGAATAGTTCTAGGCCAATGTCACTTGCACTCAATCCGGCAGATAGCTTTTCTAACACTTGTATCTCACGCGGGGTTAGTGCATTAGCCTGCAGATCCTTTTTAATAACATGAGAGATTCCTTGAGCACTAAAAGATAATGGTGCTGTAAAAGCGTGCTCAATAGCTGATACTAATTCTGCTAACGGCGCGCTCTTTTCGACAAAGGCGCTTGCACCAGATTTCATCACAGTAAGCAAATAATCCTGAGCTGTGTTTAAGGTAAGAACTACTATTCCTATTCGATCTGAAATCGAACGCGCCCAGGAAACTATTTCCAACCCATTTCCATCTGGTAATGACAAGTCAACAACAATTACTTGTGGATTGGTATGAGCAATTTGCGCACGTGCCTCCGCAATAGTGCTGGCCTCACCAACGCAAATATGTCCTGCACGAGAGAGTGCGGATTTGATTCCAGCTCTGACACTCTCGTGATCGTCAATGAGTAAAACCGTTAGTGGTTGTGTCATCGAGAAATTTTTATTTGAAAATTCACACCTTGAGCTGTGCTAGACATAATGAGGTCGGCATGTATAGAAGAGCATCGCTCTTGGACTCCTCGGATTCCAAAACCTAATATTGCAGAAGGATCCATACCTTTTCCGTTATCTCTGTAGGTGTAGTGAGCTCCATCATCACTCTTTTCAATGGAAATCTCTGTAACGCTAGCCCCAGAGTGCTTGATGGTATTTCGAAGAAATTCACGAGAAATTGCCAGTAGTTCTTCTTGGACAGGGTCAGACAAGTCACATTCTTCTTGATTGATTCTTATCTCGATGACTGAGTTCATTTCGAGCAGAAGTATTTGTAAGGATTCTTCCAAGGTATCTAATGCTTGCGTACGCAAATTAAAGATTTCAGTTCGCACGCTGGCAATAATTTCTGATACTTTAAAAAGTATTTTTCTTACTTCAATACGTATATCCGCAGGGGTATCTGGCGCAGCAAGTAATAAGTCGAGAGAGTACGAGAGCGCTACAAGGTCCTGTGCGATTCCATCATGTAACTCTTGAGCGATTCTAATTCGCTCAGGTTGCCCCACTTAAGTTACAAAGAGAGCAGCAATTTCTGATGCGAATTCTTTTCCAATCACATGGCGTTTCAAAGAGAGTTTTGCTGTGAGCTGTCCACTAGCAATTGTGAAATCTGTTGGAAGAATCTTAAACTTGCGAATGGATTCGGCTCGGCTAACAGCTTTATTGGCCTCATCCACGGCGGTTTGAACTACGGCAATTAGATCTGGATCATTCGTTAAGTCTGCTAACGAAGCTCCTTCTTTTTTATTGGCTGCCACCCAAGTTTTTAATGCATCTTGATCAATTGTTATCAAAGATGCAATAAATGGCTGATTATCCCCAACAACCATGCACTGGCTAATGAGTGGGTGCGCGCGCAACCTATCTTCAAGAACTGCTGGCGCAACATTTTTTCCACCGGCTGTGACAATAAGTTCTTTTTTGCGTCCTACGATGTATAGAAAACCTTCGTCGTCTAACTTGCCAAGATCACCCGAGTGAAACCATCGATCACCTGAAAATACTTCGGCATTTGCTGCTTCGTTTTTCCAATATCCCTGCATAACAATTGGCCCTTTGATGAGAACTTCTCCATCGTCAGCAATTTTAATTGTTGTACCGGGAATTGGACGACCCACAGAACCAACTTTAATTTTACTTGTCAGGTTCAGAGTTGCACCGGCTGTTGTTTCAGTAAGGCCATAGCCTTCAAGAATAGTTATGCCTGCACCGCGGTAAAAATGACCAAGGCGTTCACCCAGCGGTGCTCCACCGGAAATAGCAGCTTCGACCCGCCCACCTAATCCAGTTCGAATCTTTGAAAATACTAATTTGTCGAATAAGCCGTGCTTCAAGCGCAGTAGCGGAGAAATTCTTCCGCTTTCAATTCCTTGACTGTAAGCGATTGCAACATCTGCTGCTTTTCTAAAAATTTTTCCTTTACCAGCCGCGTCAGCCCTTGCTTCGGCTCCGTTATAAACCTTTTCAAATATGCGAGGCACTGCAAGTACGAAAGTTGGTTTAAATGAAGCAAGATCTATTGGCAGACGTCCTACCGGGTCGCTGCAATGAGCCAGATGTAAACCCGCTGCCACTGCACCTATTTGCACCATGCGACCAAAGACGTGGGCCACGGGTAAAAATAGAAGTGTCGAACCACCAGGCTTGAGGAACAGATCACTTGCGGCTTGTACAACGTTTTCACATTCGAACAAAAAGTTCGCATGAGTTATTTGGACACCTTTTGGTTTTCCAGTTGTACCAGATGTATAAATCAAAGTTGCCAACGATTCAGGAAGCAAAGCGCCTCTGCGTTTTTCAATCTCTTCATCACTTACTGATGCTCCATCTTTTGCCAGAGTCGCGAGAATATTCTCAGTAATTGTCCACGCTTGCTTTGTATGTGAAGGTTGAGCAGTTTTAACCAGATCTTGTAAAGCCGGCGTTTCGACAATAATTGCAACTGCTCCTGAATCGTTGAGAATCCAATCAATTTGTTCGGCAGAAGATGTGTCATAAATTGGAACAACACAGCCCCCGGCATACCAAATTGCAAAATCTAAGATTGTCCACTCATATCTAGTGCGAGACATGATTGCGATTCGGTCACCAATATTAATTCCGGCAGCGACTAATCCTTTTGCCGTGGCTTTTATTTGAGTTTCCAATTCTTTAGCAGTAACACTTTGCCATCCATCACCAAGTGCACGCGAAAGCATGATTCGTTCTGGTTCTAATAAAGCACGTTCGGAAATAAGTTTTGTAAGGTTTCCCGCGCTTGCAATCGGCACAATAGCCGGGATGGAGATCTCGTTCATGTGCCTAACGCTAGCGCGAGTGGGTTATCTTGCGAAAGAGGTAATACTTAGCGGTAGCCTGTGTCTATGAGCGAAGTAAGTACTTCAACAATTTTAATAGATGCCCCACTTGAGGATGTGCGAGCTATCCTCTTTGACTTGGCGGCATATCCAACCTGGTCCACTGCCATCAAGAGCGCTGAGGTAAAAGAGAGCGATGATCAGGGTCGTGCAACCTCTGTAAAGGTTTCTATTGATGCAGGCATGATGAAGGATCGAGTTCTCCTTAACTACGACTGGAGCAAAGCTCCAGAGCGTCTTGAGTTCTCACTGGAGGATGCAGATTTATTAACAGCCATGAATGGTGCTTTCGTCACTAAAGCAATCGATGCCGACACAACGTCTGTTACCTATGAACTTGGCGTAGAAGTATCGCTACCGATTCCTTCGATGATGCGCACCAAGGCAGAAAAAGCCACAATTGATCAAGCACTGACACAACTCAAAGAGCACGCTGAAACTCAAATTTAGATCAGCACTAAAGTTTAATTACAACTCCACGCCATCTTCTCGATTATTTTCTCGTCGCAACCATCGTTTGATTGCCACCTGGGCACTGGAAATGAAATTTCGTATGCCTGGCCACGAAGGATTAGGTTGCTCGAAGTGATTTTCATCAAGCGCATCGATTCTTTCCAAATCATCTAAATAAGTATTTGGAGTTGATTGATCGAGTGATAAACCTGCAACCATGGATTCAAACTCAGAGTTAATGAGATCGGTCTCATCATCGCTGGGATCCTTCGGTGCTGGGGTATTACTCACGCTCAAATAGTGGCACACAGGCAGGCATCCACTAAATTAGGAACACTAGTGTTGAGCAACATATTCGTAGCGAGGAGGGGTGACGGTGAATGTAAACAATCTTCCATACGGCGTACTCCGCGCCTTCTTGACACCATTTTTGATGTTGGCATTTCGACCAAAAGTAAAAGGCTTACGAAATGTTCCAGGCAATGGCCCAGTAATAATTGCAAGCAATCATTTATCTTTTAGCGATTCAATATTTATGCCATTAGTGGTTCCTCGTAAAGTTACTTTTCTTGCAAAATCAGAATATTTCACATCTCCTGGGCCAAAGGGTTTACTTAAAAAACTTACATTTATCGCACTCGGACAGGTTCCGGTAGATCGCTCCGGTGGCCGTCGAAGTGAAGCTGCATTGATTACAGGATTACAGGTTTTGGCAGAAGGGGAGTGTTTGGGAATTTATCCTGAAGGCACTCGCTCTCCAGATGGGCGTTTGTATAAAGGAAGAACTGGAATTGCAAGATTAGCAATTGAATCGGGAGCACCAATAATTCCTGTTGCAATGTTTAACACTGAAAAAATTCAACCAACTGGAAAAGTTATTCCAAAGATAATGCGAGTGAAGATGATTTTTGGGGAACCAATGTTCTTTACTGGGGACTCTTCAGATTTACTTTATCTTCGTGATGTAACGGATCAGATTATGAAAAGAATTCAAGAGATGTCGGGTCAAGAGTACGTCGATATTTATGCAAGCCGTAGAAAAGATGAACTCAGAGACGAATCTGAAGATTAATTACTAATCTCGGCACGTTGTATTAAGTAATTACACGTTGGACACTTTGGTCCAGAATCGGGAAAATCTCCTTCGAGCACGTTAATGAGAT
>WLNM01000087.1 GCA_009699825.1 Actinomycetota bacterium | reverse complement strand
CTTGCGCATTAGCTTGTGCCACAAATTCTGCACTCGGTGGAAATAACCTATTTTCGTGGCCTAGGTTGGCGAGGGACTCTTGATTCTCGGACATATAGTCAAGATTAGTCCGAGCGCCGATTTTTCAGAAGAGGCTAAAGGTGGTTGGATTAGCCGTAAGCCTCGAGACGGCCCAATGAAGCGCTCGATCAAGAGATTTACACCGGAGCCAGAAATTCATTGGAGTTGAAAATGCCAATTGCAACCCCTGAAATTTATTCAGAAATGTTGGACCGTGCTAAAAAAGGCGCTTTTGCATATCCCGCAATTAATGTTTCATCATCACAAACTTTGATTGCAGCGCTTCGTGGTTTCGCCGAAGCAGATTCAGATGGGATTATTCAATTCTCTTGGGGTGGCGCAGAATATGCATCCGGTTCAACGGTTAAGAACATGGTCGATGGCGCAGTTGCACTAGCTGAATTCGCACACATCGTTGCAAAAAATTACAAGGTAAATATTGCTCTGCATACAGATCACTGCCCAGTTGAAAAATTAGATGGCTACATGCGTCCACTTTTAGCACTTGGCGCCGAACGCATTAAATCTGGCAAAGGTCCACTTTTTAGTTCCCATATGTGGGATGGCTCTGCAGTTGATATGCATGAGAACATGAAGATTGCTGATGAGTTAATTGAAAAATCACTTGCCGCCCGAACACTTCTTGAAATCGAAATTGGTGTTGTTGGTGGCGAAGAAGATGGTGTTGAAGCAAAACATGATGCCAAGTTGTACTCCACACCGGAAGATGCCTTGATGACTGTAAAGACATTGGGCATGGGAGAGCGCGGTCGCTATATGGTCGCTGCAACATTTGGAAACGTTCATGGTGTTTACAAACCAGGAAACGTAGTTTTGCAACCAAAGATTTTGCAGACACTGCAAGAAGCAGTGTCTAAGGAAAATGGATTGCCATCTGGCAGCAAGCCAATGGATCTCGTATTCCACGGTGGTTCTGGCTCATTACTTTCAGAGATTCGTGAATCACTTGATTACGGCGTAATTAAGATGAATATTGATACAGATACTCAATATGCATTTACGCGCCCTGTTGTAGATCACATGCTTAAGAACTACGACGGCGTATTAAAAATTGATGGCGAAGTTGGAAACAAGAAAATGTACGATCCACGTGCATGGGGCAAAGCAGCAGAAGCAGGAATGGCTGCTCGCGTTGTACATGCATGCGAAGATCTTCGTTCAACCGGAACTTCACTACTCAAGTAAATGCCAGCTCTCGTATTGCTCGGTGCCCAATGGGGCGATGAAGGTAAAGGCAAAGCCACTGACATTCTTGGCGACCGCGTTGATTATGTTGTTCGTTATCAAGGTGGAAACAATGCTGGTCACACAGTTGTAATCGGTGACCAAAAATATGCACTGCACTTGCTGCCTTCCGGAATTCTTAGTCCAAATGTTGTTCCTGTAATTGGAAATGGCGTTGTCATTGATCCAGGCGTACTTCTAGAAGAAATAAAAGGACTGACAGAGCGCGGAATTGATTGCTCTAAATTAGTAATTAGTACCAATGCGCACTTAATTACTCCGTATCACCGCACCATCGATAAAGTTTCTGAGCGATTCTTAGGTAAAGCAAAGATTGGTACAACCGGTCGCGGAATTGGTCCTGCCTATGCGGACAAGATCAATCGCATTGGAATTCGTGTGCAGGATTTATTTGATCCATCTATTTTGCGCCAAAAAATTGAGGGTGCGCTTAAAGATAAGAACCAAGTACTAATTAAAGTATTTAATCGAAAGAACATTGAAGTTGATGAAGTCCTTGATGAATATCTTGGTTATGCAGAAATTTTGCGTCCATATGTTGCAGACACAGTTTTACTTCTTGATCAAGCACTTCAAGCAGGCAAAACAGTTTTGCTTGAAGGTTCACAAGGAACACTTCTTGATGTCGATCACGGAACATATCCATTCGTAACTTCTAGTAATCCAACTGCAGGTGGTGCGTGCACCGGTTCTGGAATCGGACCAACAAAAATTGGCCGAGTTATCGGAATCGTTAAGGCGTACACAACTCGCGTTGGTTCCGGACCATTTCCAACAGAGTTACTGGATGAAGATGGCGAAAAACTTCGCACTATCGGCGGTGAAATCGGTGTCACAACTGGGCGTGCACGTCGCTGTGGTTGGTATGACGCACCAATTGCTCGCTATGCAGTTCGCGTGAATGGACTTACTGATTTCTTCTTAACAAAATTAGATGTGCTAACTGGTTGGGAGAAAATTCCCGTATGTGTCGCGTATGAAATCGATGGTAAGCGCGTAGAAGAATTACCAGCGTCACAATCTGATTTCCATCATGCAAAACCAATTTATGAATATATGCCAGGCTGGAAAGAAGATATTTCTAAAGCACGCAAGTTGAGTGACTTGCCAAAAGCTGCGCAGGATTATGTTGCTTTCCTTGAAAAAATATCTGGTGCACCAATGAGCGCCATTGGTGTGGGGCCAGGCCGCGATGAAACAATAGTTGTTAAGGATTTCATCTAAGAATGAAAATCCTCCTAGTCGGAAGCGGCGGTCGTGAACACGCACTCGCACTAGGGCTAAAGGCGGATCCAAGTACAACTGAACTTCATTGTGCACCCGGCAATCCGGGTATTGCAGATTGCGCATTGTTACACCCTTTAGATGTAACAAATAATGCGGCCATCGTTGCACTTGCAAAAGAATTATTCGTAGACCTTGTTGTTATTGGTCCAGAAGTTCCACTAGTAAATGGTGCTGCAGATTCACTTAGATCAGCAGGATTTGCAGTCTTTGGTCCATCAAAAGCAGCAGCGCAATTAGAAGGATCTAAGGATTTTGCTAAGGGTGTAATGCGAGATGCAGGTGTTCCAACTGCACATAGTTATACCTGCACAAACAAGGATGAAATAGAAAAAGCTCTCGATGAATTTGGTGCACCGTATGTGGTTAAAGATGATGGACTTGCCGCTGGTAAAGGTGTTGTTGTCACATCTGATCGCGAAGTTGCTTTGGCGCATGCGCTTTCGTGCACACGAGTTCTCATCGAAGAGTTTCTCGACGGCCCAGAGATTTCGCTCTTTGGTATTTCAGATGGCAGAAACATTATTGCGATGCAACCTGCACAAGATTTCAAACGTGCACTCAATGGCGACTTAGGTCCAAACACTGGTGGAATGGGTGCGTACTCACCGCTGCCATGGGCACCCGATGACATTATTGAAGATACGTACACACAAGTTCTTGCACCAGTTATTGCCGAAATGTCTGCACGTGGCACACCATTTATCGGATTGTTATATGCAGGTCTTGCACTTACCGATCACGGAATACGCGTAATTGAATTTAATGTGCGCTTTGGAGATCCAGAGACTCAAGTCTTAATTCCACTTCTTAAAACACCACTTGCAACACTTTTGTATAAGGCTGCAACTAATTCACTCGATGATGTTGCACTTCAATGGAGAGAAGAATCTGCAGTTACGGTTGTGCTAGCCGCTGAGGGATATCCTGATGCGCCACAAACTGGTTCTGTCATTCTAAATATTCCAAATGTCAGAGACACAATTACTTTTCATGCAGGCACAACGCGATCCACAGCCGGATTAATTTCAAGTGGTGGACGCGTTTTAAGTATCACTGGATTGGGCGAAGATCTGACGGAAGCACGTGACCGTGCCTATCGCGCAATATCGCAAATCACATTGCCTGGCTCTTTTTATCGTACCGATGTCGCACTCAATGCGTCGGTGGCCGAGAAGGGCAACTAAATGAGGGAGAATGCATCAGTGAGTGTATTAGCAGATAGATATGCATCAGCTGCGATGCGAGAAATCTTCGCGCCAGAATCAAAGATCATTGCAGAGCGCAAACTCTGGGTTGCAGTTGCTCGCGCACAATCACAATTAGGTCACGCAATCTCAGATGCTGTTATCAAAGATTATGAAAAAGTAATTAACAAAGTTGATCTTGCGTCCATCGATGCGCGTGAGAAAAAGAGCCGCCACGATGTAAAGGCGCGTATTGAAGAGTTCAACGCACTAGCTGGTCACGAAGTAATTCACGCAGGAATGACTAGCCGCGATCTGACTGAAAATATTGAAGCACTGCAGATTCGAAATGGATTGCAGATTGTTAATGACAAAGTAATCGCCCTGCTTGCTCGTCTTGGACAAAAAGCCGCGCAATATGCCGACCAACCAATCGCTGGTCGTTCACACAATGTCCCCGCACAAGTCACAACACTCGGAAAACGTTTTGCTTCTAGTGCAGAAGAACTTCTCTTCGCATATGAAAGATTAGTTTCATTACTCGATCGATATCCGATGCGCGGAATTAAAGGACCAGTCGGAACGTCACAGGATTCAATAGATTTACTCGGCTCAAGTGATGCACATCAAAAACTTGAAAAGATTATTGCGGACGAACTCGGATTTGCCAATGTTTTAGATTCAACTGGTCAAATTTATCCACGTTCATTTGATTACGACGTAGTCACTACTTTGGTTCAAATTGCAGCATCGCCATCATCACTTGCAACATCAATTCGGTTAATGGCAGGCGCTGAATTAGTTACTGAAGGATTTAAGGCTGGACAAGTTGGATCATCTGCGATGCCACACAAGATGAATACACGTTCATGCGAACGTGTTAATGGACTCTCAGTTGTTCTTCGTGGTTATGCATCAATGGTTTCCGAACTCGCTGGTGATCAATGGAATGAAGGCGATGTTTCGTGCAGTGTCGTTCGTCGAGTTGCTATGCCAGATGCGTTCTATGCAATTGATGGTTTGCTCGAAACAATGCTAACTGTGCTGGATGAATTCGGCGCATTTCCTGCAGTAATCGCTGCGGAACTAGAAAAGTATTTACCATTTTTGGCTACAACAAAGATATTAATGGCAGCTGTTAAGAGTGGCGTTGGCCGCGAAGTAGCGCACGAAGTTATTAAAGAGCACGCAACAAAAGCGGCACTTGATATGCGCGAAGGTAAAACAAATGATTTAATCTCAGCAATTGGCGCAGACTCTCG
>WLNM01000086.1 GCA_009699825.1 Actinomycetota bacterium | reverse complement strand
TTCTATCGAACAAGACGCTGACGTTGTAATTCTTTTACACCGTGATGATATGTATGACTCACAGAACCGTTCAGGTGAAGCAGATCTGATCATCGCCAAGCACCGTAACGGACCAACTCGCACAATTACAGTCGCTGCCCAACTTCACTTCGCACGCTTTGTGGATATGGCTCAAAACCCAGGTAGCGGAACAGACTTTACGCAACAACGACAGAGTGAAGAGAATTAAGCAACTTTCGTTCTAGTTTTATCTGCAATGTAAATACCTACAATAACAATTGCGCCACCTATAAGTTGGATTGCATTCCAAGATTCACCAATCCAAATCCATGCAAAAATTCCAGCAAGAACTGGTTCGAGCATTCCGATGACTGAGCTGGTGGATGCAGAGAGAATTTTAATTCCTGAGAGAACACATAGATATGGAATCACTGTTCCTAACACAACAATCCACAAAATCAATGTCCATCCTGGAGCGCTGAAATCTTTAAGCGGACCTTCAAGATTCATTGCTTGATTAAAAATTTTGAATGGAAATGACCAGATTGGGAAAATAACTAACATGAGCGCCGAGGAGATTCCGAAACCAAGAACTGTTAGAGAGTATGTTGACCGAGTCGGCGTAAGACGCTCGCTGAGAACGAAGAATGCTGCAAGTGCGAAAGCGTCCAAGAATGCAGCAATTACTCCGATGGTATCGAGTGTCATGCCTTCCCATACTTGTGCGAGTAGAAGCATGCCAATAAATGCAAGAGAGATTGCGATCCACATATCTTTTGGTACAAATGATTTACGTACGTACTTAATCCAGAGAACGATCCAAATCGGAGCAGTAAATTCAATAATTAAAGCCATAGAAACGTGCATGCGTGAGATTGCTACAAAGTATCCGAATTGGACGAGTGCAAACCCAATGAGGCTATAAGCAATTAATAGAGGCCACTCTTTAAGTTTTACAGCGAGTGATTTGTAATTAGTGAGTAGGACATAGGCGAGTAATACAAGAAAAGAGCCACCAGTACGCACTTGCAACATTCGCCATTCGGAGAGTCCATTTTGCATAACCATCTTGGCAACGATTCCGTTGAGAGCAAAGGCTGTTGCGCCAATGACTAGGAAGACTTCTCCTTTATGGCGCGTGAACATTAGGCAAGGTTAGCGGATTAACTAGTTAACTAGAACGCGTTTTCTGGAATCTCCATGATTGCACCATCAGTTGCTTCAACAATTGCGCGATCCGCAGTGATATGTGGCAAGTAATTGAGGCAGAAGAACTTTGCCGAAGCGATTTTTCCAGTGAAGAAGTCTGCATCTTTTCCTGCATTGCCCTTGAGTTTTTCTATTGCGATATCTGCTTGGCGAATCAATAACCATGCAGTGACAATGTCACCAACTGCCATCAGACAACGAGAAGTGCTGAGCCCGACTTTATAAATCTCGGCGGGAGTTTCTTGTGAAGCCATTGCATGACTGACTAAAACTCCAACGATTGCGTTGAGATCACCAACTGCTGTGAGCAGCGCTGCTTTTTCCTCAGCGTGTGCGCCACCTGCTTGCGCAAATTCGGCAATTTCTTTTCCAAGCAAACCAAGTGCGCGCCCGCCATCTTTAACAACTTTGCGGAAGAAGAAATCAAGACCTTGAATAGCAGTTGTGCCTTCGTACAAGGTGTCGATCTTTGCATCGCGCACGTATTGTTCTAACGGCCAATCTTGCGTAAATCCGGCACCACCAAATGTTTGTAGTGACTCAGTGCCCAGTAGTGTCCATGATTTTTCAGAACCATATCCCTTAACAACTGGGAGCAAGAGATTGTTTAGTGCTTCCATATCTTTTAGGCGTTCTTCGTTACCTGCTTCGCGCGCAAGTTCGATTTCATCTTGAATAGATGCGGTGTATAGAACAAGGGCTCGCATGCCTTCTGAATAAGACTTTTGAACCATTAGTGAGCGACGCACATCTGGATGCTTAATGATTGTGACACGTGGGCTTGCCTTGTCATTCATTACCTTCATGTCACCGCCTTGCACACGGGTCTTGGCATATGCGAGTGCCTGTTGGTAGCCAGCCGACAATGTAGCAATTGCTTTTGTGCCAACCATCATGCGAGCAAATTCAATAATTTTAAACATCTGTGCAATGCCTTCATGGACATCACCAAGAAGATAACCAACAGCTGGTTCTTTCTCTCCCAGATTTACTTCACATGTTGCAGATACATTTAATCCCATCTTGTGTTCGACACCTGTGACGTAGACACCGTTGCGTTTCCCAAGATCACCGGTTTTATGATCAAACATAAATTTAGGAACTAAAAAGAGTGAGAGTCCTTTTGTTCCCGGTCCGCCACCTTCGCGGCGAGCAAGAACAAAGTGCATGATGTTTTCAAAAATATCGGCATCTCCTGATGTGATGTAACGCTTGGTGCCTGTCACATGCCACTTGCCATCACTTTGTTGAACAGCTTTGCTGCGACCAGCACCAACATCTGAACCGGCATCTGGTTCTGTTAATTGCATTGTTGCACCCCAGTGACGATCAACCATTAACTTTGCAAAGTGCTTTTGTTCTTCAGTTCCCAATAAAAATGCAACATGTGCAAATGCATATCCAGAGGCATAGATGTGAATTGATGGGTTAGAACCTAAAACCATCTCTGCAATTGCCCAACGAACAGAGGCAGGAATTTTTGTTCCACCAAGAGGTACTGGAGTATCGACACGCCACCACTCACCATCGATGTATGACTTGTAAGATTTCTTAAAACTTTCAGGAAGTTTCACATCACCGGTTGCTTTATTGAAATCTGTTCCAATGCGATCTCCATCAACGAAAGATGCAGCAAGATCATTTTCTGTTAAACGCTTCATCTCATCTAACATGCCCATTGTTGTTTCACGATCGAGCTCTGAAAAGACAGAAGTTCCCAGAATTTTTTCAGCCCCCAAGAGGTCAAAGAGGCAGAACTCAATGTCTCGCAGATTGGCTTTGTAATGGCTCACAAGGAAATTGTGCTACCCGTCAGTAACTTATGCAAGTGTGTTGAAGTCGAAATTGGTAGAGTCCGCAGATGCTTTTAAGTGATCGCGATATTCGCGCAGAAATAGCTGCCAACCGAGTCGGCGTCGAACCATTCGAAGAAGCAATGATTCAACCATCCTCAGTTGATGTTCGCTTAGACAAGTTCTTTCGCGTTTTCGAAAACCACAAATACTCCGTAATCGATCCTTCAACCGAACAAGCAGAATTAACTCGTGAAGTAATTGCCGAGGGCGATGAACCATTTATTTTGCACCCAGGTGAATTTGTTCTCGCAAGTACCTATGAAGTAATCACTCTGCCAGATGACATTGCAGGTCGCCTTGAAGGAAAGTCTTCACTTGGCCGTCTTGGTCTGCTTACTCACTCAACTGCAGGATTTATTGATCCAGGATTTTCTGGACACATCACTCTCGAACTTTCCAACGTTGCAAACTTGCCCGTCAAATTATTTCCAGGAATGAAAATCGGTCAACTCTGCTTAATTAAATTGTCATCACCCGCAGAGCATCCATATGGATCTGAAAAATACGGATCACGTTATCAAGGGCAACGCGGACCAACAGCTAGTCGTTCATTTAAGAACTTTCACCGTTCGAAAATTAAGTAATTAAGCGTTAGGTTTTACTGCGCGCAATAAAGCTTGAGCAACATCTAATACTTGTACTTGTGACTCACGTGCTGCAACACCATCTGTAACCATTACTCGACAGAACGGGCATGCAACTGCAACTTCTTCAACGCCGGTTGCAAGTGCTTCATCAACGCGATTGAGGTTAATTTGTGTTCCAAGTTTTTCTTCCATCCACATGCGACCGCCGCCAGCACCACAACAAAATGATCGCTCTTGGTTTCGTGGCATCTCGGTAATTGTTACACCGGTTGCATTCAGTAACTCGCGTGGCGCTTCAAAGACTTGGTTGTGACGGCCTAAGTAACAGGGATCGTGGTAGGTCAAAGATTTCTCTGATTTATTAATTGGAATTAAACGACCTTCGCGCACGAGTTGATTAAGCAATTGTGTGTGGTGAACAACCTGTAATTCGTAACCACTTTGTGCGTAATCGCGACCAATTGTTGTAAAGCAGTGAGGGCAGGTAACAACAACTTTCTTTGTGCCTTTATCTTTACGAGTTTCAAATACCTGTGTAAATGTTTCGATATTTTCTTTAGACAAGATTTGATACAAGAATTCATTTCCGGCGCGACGTGCAGGATCACCTGTGCACGTTTCGCGCTTTCCAAGAACAGCAAAGTTAACGCCGGCGATGTGCAATAACTCTGCAACAGCCTTTGTAGTCTTCTTTGCGCGTTCTTCGTAAGCCCCAGCACAACCAACCCAGAACAAGTACTCAACATCTTCTGGCAATGTGCCTTCGACAACTCGGATTGGGAAATCCATTTCAGAGATCCAACCCTCACGGTCATTCTTATTTGATCCCCAAGGGTTTCCGGCTGTTTCAAGATTGCGGAATGTTCCGTTGAGTTGTGAAGGAAATTCAGATTCAACAAGTACCTGGAAACGGCGCATATTAACGATGTGATCGATGTGTTCAATGTCTACTGGGCACTCGTTTACGCACGCACCGCATGTTGTACAAGACCACAACACATCTAATGAAATAGGTGCATTTTCACCAACCATGTTTTCAGTTTCAACTGTTTTTGCGAAAGCGTGATCACGCATAGCCATAATTAAAAGTTTTGGCGACAATGGTTTATCTGTATGCCATGCAGGACATTGTGATTGGCAGCGTCCGCATTCGGTACAGCTGGTCATATCCAGCAAACCCTTCCACGTGATGTCACCACGTGTGCCAAGACCAAATACATCATCATCTGCTGGATCATCGAAATCAACTGGCTTGCCATGTGAAAGTAATTCAGGCAAGTTTCCAAGTGAGTGTCCACCATCTGCGTTGCGCTTGTAATAAATATTAAAGAATGCCAAGAAGCGGTGCCATGCAACACCCATAGTCAGATTTGAAGCAATAACAATGAACCACGTCATTGATACAACAATCTTGATCGTGGCAACAATTGAAACCCACATGTGCAATTG
>WLNM01000085.1 GCA_009699825.1 Actinomycetota bacterium | reverse complement strand
CAGGTACTGCTCAGCGCAAGAAGAGTTCAAAATCTGTCATTACTCATATTGAGTAATTAAGCATCCTTCTTTTGTGCACGCAATGATCGTGCAAGAGCATCGCGACCTTCGATAATCACACGACGAAGTGCACTCGGCGCATCTTTGCCGGTTACATCGAGCCACTTCTGAGCTTTGGCCAACGTATCTTCTGAAACATTAAAGCCTGGAAATAGCAGGGTCGCTGTAGTTTCCGCGATTTCATAACCAGCATTCGTCCAGAGATCGATCAAGATTGCAAAGTATTGATCAATAAATGGTGTCAATAAATCAGATTGCATCGCAACATTAAATCCACGGCATGTATAGGAATGAATCGTGTTACTTAGTTTGGCTGATGTGACTGATTTAAATGCGAATTCTTTTGCTTGCGCGGTTGGGATTGCAGCATGAGCAAGGGCTCCGTATTGCTTTCCATGGGCAGTGTTATCTTTTGCAAGTTCTACATCGATATCTGTAGCACCCAAAATTCCGCGCTTGACTGCACAGATAACAAGGTGCCATCTAATTTCGGCATCAACAGTTAAGCCTTTGATGGATCCATTGAGTATTTCCAGAATTTCTTTGCTCTGTTCTGGTGTTGCTGCAGCTTCTGCAAAGCCACGTGCAAATGCCAGTTGATGGTCACTTCCAGAAGCTGATGATTTAAGGAATGTATTAAATGCATCAGCAACTTTTGTACGAAGTGCATCCCGATGAGCAGGAGATGCGTATTGCCATATTGCGGTCGTAATGTTGGTGGTCGTTGCAGAAACTATTGAAATATCTGTCTCTGTTCCAAGAGCATTGAGAGCAATTGCAATGTAATCAGATGTGCTGAGTTCGCCATCACGCACTGAATCCCAGAGTGAAGCCCAGATAAGAGCTCGCGCAAGTGGTTCATTTAAGCCACCCAAATGTGATTTCAATGTCGCAATCGAACGATCATCAAATCGAAGTTTTGCATATGACAAGTCGCCATCATTGATGAGAACTAAATCCGCTTCTTTTTCGCCGTGCAATTCGGATACTTCGGTAAGCGCGCCAGAGACATCTAGTGGCACACTCTTTCGCTTTACGAGCGCATTTCCAGAAATATCAAAAAGAGCTACGCGCAAACGATGTGGACGTAATTCTTTTGACCCAATAGGCATTGTTGGTGCTTCTTGTTTGATAGCCAGTTTCTTATATTTTCCAGATTCAATTTCAATCTCGGGCCGCAATGTATTTACACCAGCAGTCTGTAACCATGTGGCAGCCCATGGCTTGAGATCACGTCCACTTGTGGCTTCTAGTTCGACCATAAGGTCGTTAAGAGTTGTGTTCTTAAATGCATGCTTTGTGAAATAAATTCGAAGGCCCTTAATGAAGTTTTCTCGCCCTACGTGCTCGACTAATTGTTGAAGCACAGAAGCGCCCTTTGCATAAGAAATTCCATCGAAGTTTGTCTTCACATCTTCGAGATCTTTCATCTCTGTTGCTATTGGGTGAGTCGTTGAAAGTTGATCTTGGCGATATGCCCAGTTCTTGCGAAGCGCGTTAAATTCTGTCCATGCAGTTGTGTATTGCGTTGCTTCACTAGTTGCCATGTATGAAGCCCATTCGGCAAATGATTCGTTGAGCCACAAGTCTTCCCACCACTTCATTGTGACAAGGTCACCGAACCACATATGTGCCATCTCATGAAGAATTGTGCTGGCGCGACCTAAGTGTGCGCTCTCGGTTACCTTGCTTCTAAAAATTAATACATCTTCATGGAAAGTTACGCAGCCAACATTTTCCATTGCGCCCCAATTGTATTCGGCGACTGCTAGTTGGTCGTATTTGCCAAATGGATAAGCCAAACCAAAAGTCTCTTCGAAGTAAGCAAAGCCTTGTTTTGTGACTTTAAAAATATTCTCAGCGTCCACATATTTAAAGAAGGATTTACGAGCATAAATTCCTAGTGGAATAGTTTTCTCACCAACGTATTCGTCATGAACATGTTGGTATGGGCCAGCCACGATTGCTGTGACATATGTTGAAATAACTTGTGACTCTTTAAATTGAGTTAATTTTGCGTCAGAACCAACATCGGTAACTGAATCTATGTCGTAATTTGAAATAACTTCCCAGTGCTTTGGAGTAATTGCGCTGATGGTAAAAGTTGCTTTTTGGTCAGGTTGATCAAAACAGGCATACATCTGCCGTGCATCGCCAGTTTCAAATTGTGTGTAAAGATAAACTTCGTTATCTGCAGGATCAACAAATCGGTGCAAGCCTTCTCCGGTGTTTGAATAAGGCGCTTCGATTTCTAGGAATAACTCATTCTCGGCATCTAGTGCTGGAAGATGAATAGTTTGGCCATCGTAATCTTTAACATCAAAGGCAAGCCCGTTAAGAGTCGCTGAGATAACGCGTTTTCCAACCGCATCAATAAATGTGCTCTGTCCTGGCTTGAGTCCTGAGAACTTAATTGTTGTTTTTGTCGTAAAAGTTTCGCTACTAGAAATCAGGTCTAAATCAATTCGATAACTATGGGTTTTAACCAGAGTGGAGCGTGTAATGGCTTCGTCGCGGGTCAGATTGATTCCAGGCACAAGAGCTCCTCAGATTGATTAACGTGTGTGATTTCAGGTTGATATCTAATCATGTAAGAGTTGCCCAGTGGAACAAGACGAAACTCAGAATTCTGGGATCAAGAGCTTTCGCTTACGTGGAAAGCGGATGACTAGAGCACAAAATGCTGCCCTTATTCGCTCATGGGGACAATTTGGTCTTGCGACAGGAACTCCGATCGATATCAACGAATTATTTCCACATGCACGTGAAGTGATTATCGAAATTGGATTTGGAATGGGCGATGCCACAGCAGAAATTGCGAAGGCTCATCCTGACAACGGATATATCGCGATTGAAGTGCATCCGCCCGGAATTGGAAAACTGCTTTCATTAATCGAAGAACATGAATTAAGTAACGTGCGGATCATCGAAGGCGATGCTATTGAAATCCTAGAAACTATGTTTGCCAATCGTTGTGTCAATGGATTTCATTTATTTTTCCCAGATCCCTGGCCAAAGATGAAACACAACAAACGACGTATCGTTAACGCAGAATTTCTTTTCCTAATTCATCAAAAACTTAAATCCGGTGGCTACATAAACATTGCAACTGATTGGGTTCCCTACGCAGAATCGATTCAAGCGGTTTTTGCCAACTCATCGCTTTTTACAGGGGGAGAAGTAGTACGCCCAGATTGGCGCCCGTATACAAAATTTGAAGGTAAGGGTTTAGCTAAAGATCACCGAGTCAGCGATTTTCATTACGAAAGAAAAGATTAAATAGAACCCTTGGTTTCGAATTTTGAAACTTGTCCGATACGACGGATATGTCGTTCATCATTGCTAAACGGTGTTGCAAGGAAAACATCTATTAACTCTTTACAGACTTCGATGGGGTGCATGCGCCCACCAATTGCAATGACATTGGCATCATTGTGTTCGCGAGCTAACTTTGCAGTTTCAACGCTCCAAACAAGAGCCGCACGAATTCCCTTGACCTTATTGGCGGCCATTTGTTCGCCATTGCCAGATCCACCTAAAACAATTCCGAATGAGCCAATTTCACTAGCAACACCTTGTGCTGCCGGAATACAGAAAACTGGATAGTCATCAAGAGCGTCAAAAAAATGTGGCCCGTGATCAACAACGTCATGGCCAGAACTCTTAAGGTGTTCAACCAGAGCATTCTTTAATTCAAGTCCTGCATGATCGCTTCCGATGTGTACTCGCATGTCGAAATACTCTCATGCGCATAGGGTCAAAATGAAAGACCCGCCACTAATTTCTTAGTAGCGGGTCTTTCTACCCGTAAGGAGGAGATACGAATTTTAGTTCGTTGGAGTTCCTAGCGGAGCTGGCGCTCCCATAGGTCCACTATGTCCATGCTTGCCTTGACCTTTTACTTCATTAATTTCTTGTGTCACGTGCGCAAGAAGATCAGATTTCAAAGTTGCGGCTTGCTCTGAAGTAATTTTGCCAGCCGTAACTTTCTCATCAATCTTTCTTGTGTGTTCAGCTACGAGTGCTGCAATTAGTGCATCTTTTTTGTCACCAGCGATTGCAGCAAGAGTTTCTCCAGCTTTTAATCGTGACTTAATTTCTGCTGAATCGATGCCTATAGTGGAAGAGATCAATGCATCCTTAGCCGCACGATTAGGTCCCATTGCTTTGTCAGGACGATTTGCTTCTGCTGTTTCAGCTGCAGCAGTAACCGCAGCCTTAATTGCATCTGCTTGAACCTGAGTAATTGTTCCATTAGAAACCAAACCAGTCAGGATGCCATCTAGCGCTGCAGCTGGTCCACCCATTCTGCGCGCATTCACACCTGGTTGAGCAAACTTTGTCACTGTTTTAGTAACAACAGTTCGTGAAGTTTTCGAAGCAGCGTTAGCAGCTCCGAATCCACCGGCTGTGAGTGCAATAGTTGTTAGTACAACAGTTGCAATTGTTCTCTTTGACATTAACTGCCCTTTCGTCCCGTAAGAACTCTGTTAACAACCCCACGTCATTAACTATTCGTAATAAACCCCTTTACCTTCAAAAACAAGGCGGAGAACCCTGTGCGGTTCATGTGAGTTTTCACGCTTGTGGTGTCTGAGGTAACGCCAACTCAATCGGTCTAGCCCTATTCCTTGCGAGTGCGTATGAGCAGAGACTGAGAGCACGGAAAAGAGGTAGAACATGAAAAGTTCAAGTTCGAAAATCCGTCTAATTTCTATTCTTTGCGCACTCTCACTTTTCGCTGTTCAGCCAGGTTTTGCAGCCACGAAATCCGTCTCCAAATTAAAGTCTGCAGGCAGAACAGCGAATTCAATTCCGAACACAATTCTCAATGGCATAAGTGCACCGTCTAAAACCATTGGTATTAATGGCGATTTTTACATTGATACAAAGAATTTAAATATCTATGGACCAAAGAAAAAAATGCGTGGCCTGCTGCAATTTCATTGCGCGGAACAGCAGGAACCGATGGCAAAACAATTACAAACCCACCAACAGGTTCTGGATCTCCCGGATCTCCCGGAGCAACTGGAGCAACAGGATT
>WLNM01000084.1 GCA_009699825.1 Actinomycetota bacterium | reverse complement strand
AGCGATGTTGGCACAGGAGTAACAAGGCCAATCCACAAGCTAGATAAGTTCGGAGTTAAAACTGGAACTTTAATAATCCAACGTCTGCGCAAACCAGATAGCTTTGCAAACTTTTGCATCATGTCCGCATACGACAAGACTTCTGGTCCACCAATATCAAAGACTTGATTGACTGGTGTTTCTAATACTGCTGCCTTGCGCAAGTAATACAACACATCGCGCACAACAATTGGTTGAGTTAAATTAGAAACCCATTTAGGAGTGGTCATTATCGGCAAGCGATGAGTCAGGTGGCGCAACATTTCAAATGATGCCGATCCTGAACCAATAATGATTCCAGCACGAAATTCGAGAACCGGAACAGATGTTGACGCTAACTCTTTACCTGTCTGTACTCGTGAAGCTAAGTGTTTGCTGCTGTTCTTATCATTTGCAATGCCACCGAGATAAATTATTTGTGATACGCCTGCCCGTTCTGCCGCCTGTGCAAAAGTGCGCGCCATATCAGATTCAATTGCACTGAAATCAACACCAACGTTTATTGAATGTAATAAATAAAAAGCCGTATGAATTCCTGTGAGTGCACGGTCTAAATCCGCGGCTTTTGTAGCCGTCCCGACAACAATTTCCACTTCATCGGCCCATGCACGGTCTTGCACTTTAATTCGGTCGCGAACTAACACGCGCACATCACGTCCATCGGCTAACAGCGTGCGAACAAGGCGTCCGCCGACATATCCCGATGCGCCAGTTATAAGATATTTACGCTTTTGGTTCTGCTGGCTCATGGTTATCAGCCTAGACTTAAGCCAAGAAATCCAACACTTTAAAAGAGGCGACATGACAAAACCACGCGTTGTGATTCTCGGGGCAGGCTTCGGCGGATTAACCGCAGCCCGAGAACTTCGTGATCATGCCGATGTCACTGTTGTGGACCGTCATAATTTTCAAACGTTCCTGCCGCTGCTCTATCAAGTTGCTACCGCTGGTTTAGCCGCTGATCACGTTGCACATCCTGTGCGTGGTGCACTTCGTAAATCTGGCGCACAGTTTCGGATGGGCTCTCCAATAGAAGTTGATCATAAGAATAGAACTGTAAAAATTGATAGCTCTGAAGTTTTGGCATTTGATCACTTAATTATTGCCTTGGGTTCGGCAACTACTGACTTTGGCGTTAAAGGTGTAAACGAGTTCGCACTTGGAATGAAGAGCGTGCACGAAGCACTGGCAATTCGCGCAGAAGTAATGCGTCGATTCGAAGATTTATGTCGCTTTCAAGATGACACTGTGTTTACCATTGCAGTTGTTGGCGGTGGGCCAACTGGTGTTGAAATGGCTGGCGCATTTGCAGAATTAGTACGTGGTCCACTCACAAGTGATCAGGCCGAAGCCGCAGCCAATATGAAAATAGTTTTAATCGAAGCAGGGCCACGTTTATTGCCTAGTTTTTCCGCCTCACTTTCTGCTCGCACAAAGAAAGATCTTGAAAAACTCGGTGTCAATGTAATGCTCAATACAGCAGTTGAAGAAGTAAAAAATAAATCAATTATTATTAAAGGTGCCCCAACAATTCCTGCGCAAATAACGATTTGGGCAGCAGGTGTTCGTGGTGAACCTGCTGCATCAACACTTAATCTGCCGTTAATCTCAACGCGCGTTGATGTTGAGCAAACACTTCAGGTAAAGAATTATCCGCACATCTGGGCAATTGGTGATATTTCAGGATATAAAACTTCTGATGGAAAGTTCCTCCCTATGGTTGCACCCGTTGCAATGCAACAAGGTCGCTTTGTTGCAAAACAAATTATTGGGTTAGCACAGAACAAAGGGCTGCAAGCATTTAAATACCGCGACAAAGGTTCTATGGCAACCATTGGCAGAAATAAAGCTGTTGTCGAAGTTGGAAAATTTAAGATGACCGGCATTCTTGCTTGGTATGCATGGCTCTGGTTGCATCTTTTCTATCTCTTAGGTGGCCGTAATAAAATTGGCACAATGGCAGATTGGACTTGGAATTACCTAACTTTTGATCGCGGCAATCGCCATATTATGGATTCAATTTAGATGCAGAAAAATATCAATCTACGTGGTCATGAAGTATTTACATTTCAATGGTCAAAACGTGGCGAAGCACTTGTAATCCTGCACGGCGGTTTGAGTCATAGTGAAAAAGTTAAGAAATATTTGCTTCCGGCTGTGAAAAGAGATTTCAAAGTTTTTGCCTATGATCGAACGGGCCACGGTCGCACAGCAAATCAAAAAGGAAGTATCCGTTTTAATTTTCAGACAAAAGAGCTCATCGCTTTTTTGGAAGATGTAGTTAAAGAGCCTGCCCACTTAATAGGTGTAAGCGATGGCGCCATCATTGCTCTGATGGCTGCAATTGGCCGTCCTGAGCTAGTGCGCTCAGTTGTTTCAATTGGTGGAAATACAAGCGCCGCACAAGTGCGCTTAAAGTTTGGAAAGCCAGATGTTTCACCTGAAGCCCAAGCGGAGCACGATCGCTTATCTCCTGATCATGCATCAGAATTAATCAAGAAAATTACGACAGCATTTAGGGTTTGGAAGAGTGAGCCAAATATTGCGCCAACTAAGTTGGCAAAGATTAAGTGTCCTGTCTTAATACTTGCAGGAGATGATGACGTTATCAGCGCAAAAGAGTCTGAAAAGATTTATCAAGGAATAACGAATGCCCGACTTGCGATTGTGCCTGGGGCATCTCACGCTGTAATCAAAGAGAAAACCCAACTAGTACAAGCACTATTAAAAGATTTTTATGCATATCCAGATTATCCGCTGACAAAAGATCCGATCAGCCGAATCAGCAATCTATAGGTGTAATAGAACCTGTCTTTACGTCATAAATTGCTCCGCCAACGATGACACCTTCTCGAAGCAATGGATATGCACGAACGCGTCCAACATCTATTGCGAGCGCAGCTTTTTGATCTTTGACAGTTCTAAATTCGAGCGAACTAGTATCCACTCCAAATTCTTTATCGATGTGTGCATGAATTTCTTCTTCTGTTGCACTTGCCATTCTGCAATCTGTGTGTGGCATTACCAAAATTCGATCCACACCTAACAAATAAGTTGCCAAAACTAAAGTACGCAAAACGTCTTCAGTAACGCGCGCTCCAGCATTACGCAAAATTTTCGCATCTCCGGATCGCATTCCACCGACTGAAAGCGGGTTGATGCGCGAATCCATGCAGGTAACAATTGCCAGACCCTTTGCTGCGCGACCAGTGAGTTCTGAATATTTAAATTGAGCGACGTACTCTTTGTTTGCTCCCAGGACATCAGCAAAGCCATCGGCCGGAAAATGACCCTGGTCCATGATTAGCCTCATCTTCTCACCGTATGTGTGTGCTTTGTCCTAATTCTAGGCGGGAAAATTGAGAGACATACCCACATTTGAAGTTGCCGTGTTTACCAAATTGGCGGACGATTATCTCGGTGAGATTTCCCTGAGTCGGCCCCACGTCGTTTCAGAGCAGATAATCCACGCTTCATTCGCGCGAATGAAGGACAACAAATTGCCCTCATGGAGGCTTTGTAAATGCTCGATCTAACAGCGACCCAGTGGAACACGATCTATAACGTATTCTCGTTTGGATTAGTTTCAATGCTTGCTTGCACTGTGTACACACTCGTGTCACAGTCACGCGTACTACCTAAGTACCGTAACGCCCTTGTCCTTTCATCAATGGTTACATTCATTGCTGGATACCACTACTGGAGAATCTTCAACTCATTCACAGATGCTTCAGATGGATACAAGGTTGCAACATCAGGTGCAGGATCATTCAACGAGGCATACCGCTACGTTGACTGGCTATTAACTGTGCCACTACTTCTTGTTGAAGTAATTGCTGTACTCGCTCTTGCAAAGGCTGCATCATCTTCTTTGATCACACGCCTTGTGCCTGCAGCGGCGGCAATGATCGCACTTGGTTACCCAGGTGAAATCTCAGCAGATAACGGAACCAAGATCCTTTGGGGCGTTCTCTCAACAATTCCTTTCCTTTACATCCTTTACGTATTGTTCGTAGAGCTTGGTAAGTCACTTGATCGCCAACCAGCAGGAGTAGCAGGCACCATCGGTCGTCTGCGCTGGCTCTTGCTTGCGACATGGGGCGTATACCCAATCTCATACCTATTCCCACTACTAGGAATCACTGGAACAGATGCATTTATGTATCGCCAGGTTGGTTACTCAGTTGCAGACGTACTTGCTAAGTGCGTATTCGGTCTAACAATCTACAAGATTGCAAAGATGAAGTCTGCTGCAGAAGGTATGTCAGAAGATAAGTAACTCGTAAATAAAAAACGGCCACCAAGTCTGACTTGGTGGCCGTTTTTTATTGTTTGAATGTAATTAATTTATAAATGAAAAGATTATGAGCGCTGCTCCGGCAACAAGTCCGATGGTTTTTCCGCCCTTAGTTTCAAGCCACGCTAAACCCGGCTTTGTAAACGCAAGTACTAGCGCGATGATTCCACCAGCGATAAGGACCAGGCTATTTGTCATCGCATTCGGATTGCTATCTTGATAGCGCCAATTAATTAAGCCGAGTGCAATAAACAGATATCCAGCCCAGCGAGCGTTTGTTTTAACCATGAGCCCCCCGTCAGGATTGAACTGACGACCTACGCATTACAAGTGCGTTGCTCTACCACTGAGCTAGGGAGGCCTTTCGTGCTGCGCAATTATGGCAGGAGATTACAAAATCTAGAAATCGAGCGGCAGTTACTGCGCAGGTGGCCACGATGTAAGCGAAGCATATTTTGCGCTTCGACCATCGCCAGATGAACGTCCACGAATTCTTCGCCAAATCCATGGAAGCACAAATGTTACGACCCACAAAATTGTGATTAGTGTGCGAATAATCCACGGAAATTTCTTTGGTGCAACGACAGGTTCTCTCCAACTCGGATCAAATGGCGCTCCGATATGTTCAAGAACTGCCTGAGCAACTCTGTAATGTCCTGCTGCATTTAGGTGCAAGCGATCGAAGGCTAAAAGATTCGGATTAGATGAATCGGGATCCATCGATGCATCCATCACTAATAAATTAAATTTTTCTGCCACTTCTCGGACGATTTTATTAAAGGTACTCATTCGCTCTTCCCACATGGCAGAAGCCTTACCTCCACTGCCATTTTTCTCTAGCACTGT
>WLNM01000083.1 GCA_009699825.1 Actinomycetota bacterium | reverse complement strand
TTCGTCCTATGGCTGAGTTCATTTATACGATGAAGAAGGCGCGTAAAGCGCACGGCGAAAAAGTAATTCTTGATGACGTCACACTCATGTTTTTACCTGGTGCCAAGATCGGTGTTGTTGGTCCAAATGGTGCCGGTAAGTCAACTGTCCTGCAGATCATGGCTGGGTTACAGCAACCTTCAAATGGTGAAGCGTTTTTAACTCCCGGATATTCAGTCGGAATCTTGTTGCAAGAACCAGTACTTGATGAAACTAAAACTGTTCTAGAAAATGTTCAAGAGGGTGTGGCCGAAACGATCGCATTACTCAACCGCTTTAATGCCGTCTCTGATGAAATGGCAAACCCAGATGCGGATTACGACAAGCTATTAGCTGAAATGGGAACTCTTCAAGAACAACTTGATCACCGCAATGCATGGGACTTAGATTCTCAACTGGAACAAGCAATGGATGCACTTCGTTGCCCGGCGCCAGATGCCGATGTAAAAGTTCTATCCGGTGGAGAAAAACGCCGCGTTGCATTATGTAAGTTGCTGTTGCAAGCACCAGATTTGTTGTTGCTGGATGAACCAACTAACCACTTGGACGCCGAATCTGTTCTATGGCTCGAGCAACATCTAAACAAGTACCCAGGCGCCGTTGTCGCAATTACGCACGATAGATACTTCTTGGACAACGTTGCACAATGGATTCTCGAACTCGATCGCGGTCGCGCATATCCTTACGAAGGCAATTACACGACTTATCTTGAAACAAAGTCTGCACGTCTTAAGGTTGAAGGCCAGAAGGATGCAAAGCGCGCAAAGCGTCTGGCAGAAGAACTTGATTGGGTTCGACAAAATGCAAAGGGTCGTCAGACAAAGTCCAAAGCACGTCTTGCTCGTTATGAAGAGATGGCAGCTGAAGCTGACAAGATGCGCAAACTTGATTTTGAAGAAATTCAGATTCCACCAGGACCGCGACTTGGAAATGTTGTTGTAGAAGTTGATCACTTATCAAAAGGTTTTGGTGATCGCTTACTTATAGATGATCTCTCATTTACTCTGCCACGTAACGGAATAGTTGGAGTTATCGGACCTAACGGTGCGGGAAAAACAACTCTCTTTAAAACAATTTTGGGTATGGAAATGCCAGATAGTGGTTCGGTAAAAGTTGGCGAAACAGTCAAGATTGCTTACGTCGATCAGTCACGTGGCGGAATCGATCCCAAAAAATCTCTGTGGGAAGTTGTCTCCGATGGTTTAGATTTCATTAAAGTCGGACAAGTTGAAATGCCATCTCGTGCCTATGTCTCTGCCTTTGGTTTTAAAGGTCCTGATCAACAAAAGGCTGCTGGAGTTTTATCTGGTGGCGAAAGAAACCGCTTAAATCTTGCACTGACCCTTAAATTAGGTGGCAACTTATTGCTACTAGATGAACCAACGAATGACTTAGATGTTGAAACACTTGGTTCACTTGAAAATGCACTCCTTGAATTTCCTGGTTGCGCCGTCGTCATATCCCACGATCGTTGGTTTCTAGATCGCATTACAACTCACATTTTGGCCTATGAAGGTGATTCAAAGTGGTTCTGGTTCGAAGGAAACTTTGAATCCTATGAAAAGAATAAAATCGAGCGCCTAGGTGTTGATGCTGCTCGTCCACATCGCGTGACATATAGAAAACTCACTCGTTAATGCGTCACATTTCAAAAATTCATGTGCGCTGGGATGACCTCGATGCATTTGGACATATCAACAATGCAAAATACTTAACTTATGTTCAAGAAGCGCGCGTAGATTTCACATGGTTTTCCCGTCAAAGAGCGGGCAAAACCCCACTGCTTTCAGACATGGTTGTTGCACGTGCAGAAGTTGATTACATCGAACCAATTTATGACGGTGGTATGGAAATTGATTGTCAGGTGTGGATTACGAAGATAGGCAATTCATCATTTGAAATGGAGTACGAAATCATCCATAAGGGAGTCATTCGAGCACGCGCAAAGACAACACAGGTGGCTGTTTCTTTGGAGACAAAGAAGTCACGTCCACTCAGCGATGAAGAGCGCGAATTTTTAGGCCAATATCTCGAGGAAGCAAAGTAAGTGAGTAAGCAAAAGTTAATTCACCCGGCCTGGCTGGCTGCAGGAGTTACGTTTTTGACACTTGTTACCGCTGCAGGTTTTAGAAGCGCATCATCTGTACTTATTATTCCTCTCGAAGACGCATTTGGCTGGGGCCGCGAACAAATTTCCTTAGCGATTGCGATTAACGTAATTGTCTACGGAATCGTCGCACCCTTTGCAGCCGCGCTCATGGAGCGTTTTGGTATTCGCAAAGTTGTAATGTCGGCGCTTACCGCAGTCAGCATTGGATCTGCCCTGACCATGTTTATGTCGGCTCCATGGCAACTCATTGCACTGTGGGGATTTGTTGTCGGTGCAAGTACGGGTTCGATAGCACTTGTTTTTGCAGCCACAATTGCTAATCGTTGGTTTGTTAAAAGACGCGGCATAGTAATTGGCGTACTAACTGCTAGCTCTGCAACTGGTCAATTAATTTTCTTACCTGGACTTTCTTATATGGCAAAGACCAGCGGTTGGCAGAGCGTTTCATCAACCATAGCAATAGTTTCTATTGCACTTGTGCCAATTATTTGGCTTTTCTTAAAAGAGAAACCATCCGATGCTGGCGTACTTCCTTATGGAGCGCCAGATGACTGGAGTCCTCCAGAAAAAAATTCAATGAATGCCGCGGTACTTGCGATCGATACATTGAAGCAAGCAAGTAAGAAAAAGGATTTCTGGTATCTAGTTGGTTCATTCTTTGTGTGCGGTCTATCAACTAGTGGATTAATTGGAACTCATTTTATTCCGGCCGCACATGATCACGGTATGGGGACCACCGTGGCTGCCTCATTATTGGCCCTTGTTGGTGTTTTTGATTTAGTTGGGACAATTGCATCGGGCTGGCTAACTGATAGATACGATCCAAGAAAATTACTCTTTTTCTACTATGGGTTGCGCGGGCTCTCACTCTTCTTACTTCCTTCAATTCTTTTTGCAACCGTGCATCCTTCAACTCTGGTATTTGTGGTTTTCTACGGTTTGGATTGGATTGCAACTGTTCCGCCAACACTCATGCTGTGCAGAACAATTTTAGGACCTGAGCGAGCCACAGTTATCTATGGATGGGTATTTGCAGCTCATCAAGTTGGTGGATCCATTGCAGCCTTTGGCGCTGCTGTGCTTCGCGTGCAATTTGGTGATTATGCAATTGCGTTCTACTTAAGCGGTCTTGCGTGTTTGATTACTTCATATTTTGTTCTGCAGATTGCCAAGGGTCAAACTCGCGAGGCAATCACTACATGAGCACGTTGTATGACGAAATAGGCAGTGAAGCTTTTGAACAATTAGTCTCACATTTTTACGCTTTGGTTTCTATAAACCCTGTTATCGCACCGATGTATCCCAAAGATGATTTACATGGAGCCGCACAACGCTTAAAAATGTTTTTAGAGCAGTACTGGGGCGGACCCAACACTTATTCAGAAGAGCGTGGTCATCCACGTCTTCGCATGCGTCACGCTGAGTTTCATATTGATCGAATAGCTCGAGATGAGTGGCTTGCATGCATGAGAGAAGCGGTTGCAGATTTAAAAATACGTGAAGATTTGAAAGTTCAGTTGTGGGAGTATCTTGAAATGGCTGCAAATTCCATGGTCAATCAGCCCGATTGAGAAAGATTTCCAACCTTTAATATTTCGCCGTTTCGCAAATACCAAAGCGTTCCATTTTCATCGCGAATAGTTGTAATTCGTAAGCCAACTTTTTCGACCGTTCCCTTTACATCCAGAACATCTACTTTGTCACCGACACCATACTGGTCTTCAATAAGCATAAAAATTCCGGAGAGAATATCTCGCACTAAAGTTTGGGCACCTAAACCAAGGGCAACACCGATAATTCCAGCAGATGCAATGATCGGTCCCAAATTAAATCCGAATTCACCGAGAATCATTGCGATGGCTAATACCCAGATGATTGCATTGAGTGTGCTCGACAAAACTGTTCCAGTTGTGCGTGCACGTTCTTTCTGGCGCGCAACTGTATTTGTTGGACCAGGTATCAAATCAGCCGTTGCTAATCGAGTCATTGCACGGTTTATTGCTCGAGCACCAAAATACTGAGTGAAAAGCGCACCGGCGATAACTAGCAAAATTCGCAAGGGGGAGCCGCTAAACCACTGCCAGATTTGCTGCAATCTCTCGCTCATAAATCACACTCTAACGAAATTGACATGAAAAATTTGCTTGGAAATACCCCATTGCAGGCACCTTTTGAGGCAAGATACAGCAATCGGTGCGAGCCACGTGCTGAGAATCGGAGTCGATGATGTTGCGGACCTTGGTCTTAAATGCCACCTACGAACCACTGGGTGTTGTTTCAGATCGCCGCGCCCTGATTCTGTGCCTCAACTCTAGGGCAACTATGGTTGAAGACTCTGGAACAGTTTTGCATTATTCATCTGGAGAAATTGCTCTTCCATCTGTCATTAGATTAAATAAATTTGTTCGTATTCCATATCGTCACTCTGTTCCACTTTCACGTCGTGCAATTTTTGCTCGAGATGGTGGACGATGCGTTTATTGTTCCGCACCTGCCACATCGATTGATCACGTGATTCCGCGAAGTCGTGGCGGTGCTCACAATTGGGAGAACGTGGTTTCTGCTTGTCATCGCTGTAACCATACAAAAGCCGATAAGCCGCTCAAAGATTTAGGTTGGCGTTTGCGCACACTTCCGCGCGAACCAGTCGGTGCTGCATGGAGAATTCTCGGAACTGGACGTACGGATAAGACCTGGTTGCCTTATCTCGAACCATTTGGTGTGGCAGCAGCTACTGCCTAAATAACTTAGACTTGGCTACATGTTAAATAATTTCGCATCAACTTTGCACATGATCAATCAAGAAGATGGAACGATTCCGGGTCCAGCTTTAAGCGCACTTGAAACCGTAATTACTTTTGTTCTGGTTCCAATTGCGCTTTTCTTGGTGATCTCACTTATTGCCTATGCAGGTACTGCTCAGCGCAAGAAGAGTTCAAAATCTGTCATTACTCATATTGAGTAATTAAGCATCCTTCTTTTGTGCACGCAATGATCGTGCAAGAGCATCGCGACCTTCGATAATCACACGACGAAGTGCACTCGGCGCATCTTTGCC
>WLNM01000082.1 GCA_009699825.1 Actinomycetota bacterium | reverse complement strand
GCTGTCCTTGGTGTCATTGATGATGTTCGCACACGCACACCCATGAGTTTTGATCGCGTGGGACTAGAGCTTTATTTACTCGGCGAAACTGGTGAAGATTTTGCAGGAAGCGAGTGGGCATTTATTCACGGACAACGCGGGGGACAAGCACCGCAATCAGATTTACAAGCAGCAATGCGTCTTAATTCACTATTGGTTGCAGGACGCACAGAAGAGATTTTCACGGCAGCACATGACTTAAGCCAGGGCGGTTTATCTGCAACGCTTACGGAAATGGTTTTACGTCACGGAGTTGGCGTAACTGTAAAGCTTAATAATCCTGCAGTAGATCTCTTGAGTGAGACTCCTGGACGAGTTGTTGTTGCAATTGATCCAAGCAAAAAAGATTCTCTGCTTGCACACTCTGCCAAGGCAAAGATTGCTTGTTCGCTCATCGGAATAACTGGCGGCGATTCATTGACTATCAATGACGTTGTAATTTCACTAACAGAATTACGCACAGCACACACCGAAACATTTCCGAGGTTGTTTGGATGAGCAGAGATCCGCAAATCATGAGCGATGTAAAGACAACTCTTGCGCTGCTCGAATCAAAGGCTCCTGGACGCGCAATTGAAGTTCGAATTCCGCCATATGCCGCAATTCAATGTGGCGAAGGACCAACGCATACTCGCGGCACACCACCTAATGTCATAGAGATGAAAGCAGATACATGGCTTGCATTGGCTCATGGTCTGACAACGTGGGACGCAGAAATTTCTAGTGGAAGCATCAACGCATCTGGTGCGCGCGCCGATTTGTCCATGTACTTACCTCTGACAGATAAGAATTAGGATTAGTCATGGCCCGCCGTCCCGATGGATTACTCAATCACAATCTCTTTGATGCAGATCGTGGACCGCAAGATGCGTGCGGAGTATTTGGTGTCTGGGCACCGGGTGAAGAAGTAGCGAAACTATCATTTTACGGTTTGTATGCGCTGCAACATCGAGGACAAGAGTCTGCAGGTATTGCAACAAGTGATGGCGAAAGAATCACTGTTTACAAAGACATGGGATTAGTTTCACAAGTATTTACTGAAAGTGATTTAGTCACTCTAAAAGGCGATCTAGCAATTGGTCACTGTCGTTATTCAACAACTGGATCTAGTACATGGGTAAATGCACAACCAACTCTGCGCCCAACTAAGTACGGAACACTGGCTTTAGCCCACAACGGAAATCTAACAAATACTGGAGATCTTGCAGAACTGGCACATAAACTCGATAAAGATCACAATAAAGATGAACGCGGCGCAACAACCGATACTGAAATCATGACTGCGCTAATTGGTTTACAAGATGAGAAAAATGTTGAAGCAAGCGCGTTGGCTGTCCTGCCAAAACTAGAAGGTGCGTTCTCACTCGTATTTATGGATGAACACACTTTGTACGCAGCGCGTGATCGCCACGGTGTGCGCCCACTTGTAATTGGAAAATTAGAAAACGGTTGGGTTGTTGCATCAGAGACTGCCGCCCTAGACATTGTTGGCGCTGCATTTGTCCGCGAAGTAGAACCTGGTGAATTCTTAGCAATTGACTCAGATGGTTTGCGTTCGCAGATGTGGTCAACTCCCGAACCAAAGGGTTGTGTCTTTGAATATGTCTATCTTGCACGTCCAGATACAACTATTGCTGGTCGCGGTATTCACGCTACTCGTGTTGCTATTGGCAAGAGATTGGCCGCAGAACATCCAGTCGAAGCAGATTTAGTTATTCCTGTTCCAGAATCTGGCACTCCATCTGCCATTGGGTATGCAGCAGCTTCAGGAATTCCATACGGTTTGGGATTAGTTAAGAATTCTTATGTTGGTCGAACATTTATTCAGCCAAGTCAAACTATTAGACAGCTCGGTATTCGATTAAAACTTAACCCGCTCCGCGAGATTATCGAAGGCAAGCGCATCATCGTGGTCGATGATTCAATCGTTCGCGGAAATACACAACGCGCAATCGTACGAATGTTGCGAGAAGCAGGAGCGCGCGAAATTCACGTCCGTATTTCAAGCCCGCCAGTTAAGTGGCCATGTTTTTACGGTATTGATTTTGCAACGCGCGCCGAACTTATTGCTAGCGGATTAGATGTTGAAGAAATTCGCCGATCAATTGGCGCAGATTCATTGGGTTATGTTTCACTCGAAGGATTAATTGAAGCGACAGAAATTGCTGAAAAGAACTTATGTAGCGCTTGTTTTACAGGTTCGTATCCAATTGCGATACCGGCTGATTTATCTGAAGGCAAAGCGCGTCTTGAAATTTCAGAAGTACATGGCCACAACTAATGTCTACGTACAAAAGTGCCGGCGTTGATATTGATGCAGGAGACCGCGCAGTTGAATTAATGAAAGCATCAATTGCAAAAGCAACACGTCCTGAAGTGCAAGGCGGTATCGGTGGCTTTGCAGGATTATTTGATGCAAGTGCATTAAAAAAGTTTTCTAAGCCACTTCTTGCAACATCGACAGATGGCGTTGGCACAAAAACAGAGATCGCTCGTGCACTGGGAATTTATGACACCATCGGCGAAGATTTAGTTGCGATGGTTGTTGATGATCTTGTGGTCTGTGGCGCTGAACCACTTTTTATGACAGATTACATTGCTGTCGGAAAAGTTATTCCAGAACGAATTGCAGATATCGTCGCTGGCATCGCGCGCGGTTGCGAAAAAGCAAACACCGCTTTAATCGGGGGCGAAACTGCTGAGCACCCAGGTTTACTTAAAGAAGATGAGTTTGATATCGCAGGCGCCGCAACTGGCGCCGTCGATGCTGATAAACAACTCGGTGCTCACCGAGTGAAAAGTGGCGATGTCTTAATCGCCATGCCCGCATCAGGCTTTCATGCAAATGGATATTCACTAATTCGACATATTGTGAAAGAAAAGAAGTTAGATCTCGCTAAGAAATATGGTGATTTAGATAAGACACTCGGTGAAACTCTTTTAACACCAACAGAAATTTACTCACTCGATTGTTTAGCACTCATTAAATTGCTGGGTGAAAATGTGCGAACATTTAGTCACATCACAGGTGGTGGCTTGGCAGAAAACACAGCGCGCGTAATTCCAGATGCTTTATCTGCACAATTTGATCGCAGTACATGGTCACTTCCACCCGAGTTAGTTTTCATGGCACATGAAGGTGCGGTTCCGCAGAGTGATTACGAGCGCACTTGGAATTGCGGCGTTGGCATGGTCGCCATCATTGATTCAGCATCGGTCGATCTTGCGATCAAGGCCCTTGCCGCGCGCGGTATGCGCGCGTGGGCCGCGGGCACTGTGAGCGCCACAACCCCGGGCACTTCACGCTCTGCTTTGGAGGGCACCTACCGATAGCGATAACCTACGGCTCTGGTAGAAATCACACACCGTTCACGTAAGGAGGTCACGCTATGGGGCGCGGCCGAGCAAAAGCGAAACAGACAAAAGTAGCTCGCGATCTTAAGTACAACTCACAAGAGATGGACCTTGATCGTTTAGCTAAAGAGTTACATGGCGAGGGACAACCACCGCAGGATCAAGAATCAGATGATCCATATGCTGATGGCAATTACACGCCACGTGCTTAACAACTAGATAAAAAATGCGCCCAACACCGTACGTTGCTTCACTTCGAATCTACGAACCACTTTCTGCATTTGATGCAGTTGATCGTCTGCGTTGGACATCTATAGATCCGCAAAATAATTCTCGCAAACAAGAACAATCACTGGCACTTCGCCGAATTATTTTTCCAGAACCACCAGCGGGACGACCAGATGGTGCACACATTTTAGATATCGACGACGTTCGCTATGTGTCGCCGTGGTCAACTGCAAATCGTTGTTGGGCAGCACTTGATGACTTTAAAGATTCAATGCCCAGTTCTGTGACTAAGTACTTTGTTCCTGAATCTCTCGAAGATGTCATCACTGCGGGAGTTGAACAACTCGAAGATAAAGTTCCACATATTTTGACGCAGACCTGGGTTATTCCGCCTCGTTGGTTCTCACTCTTTCTTCCCGAAGAAAGAGTTCGCGGAATCGATGATGATGGTCATTACACACTAATGCGCGCTCGCATTTCTGATGCCAAAGCACGATGCCACATGGCACTTGAAACAGTTCAACGCGCATTTGGTCCTGGCCCTGTTGAAGCAGAGCTTGATGAGCTAAAAGAGTGGCTAGATCTTTTTCATCCGCAATCCTTAGTTGAATTAGATTATGGCGGGTTAGCAAATTACTTAGATAAAGCACTGCGCGAATCTGGCGAAAGTGGATTAGACGCCGACTCTTCTATAGAAGATGTTTTATCATCTTTAGCTGGACTTTCATCAGGTGATGGCTCGCTTGCAGGTCAGGGATATGAACGTTTGGTATCGCGCTGGCGCAAAGTTGGCGCCTACGAATCGGCTATGTAAGTTATAAAAAATTCACCAAAACTGTATTGCTTTTCCCCTTGTCAAACCTAGATACTTCACTCCATAAGGTGCAATATGGACAGCATTTTTTACTAGCGAGTGGTGGTTATGAATCGATTAACTGATGCAGAAGTTTTGCTCACACCCGCCGAAGTCGCTGCACTCTTTCGAGTAGATCCAAAGACAGTTACACGTTGGGCTCAAGCCGGAAAACTCACATCCATTAGAACACTCGGCGGCCACCGCAGATATCGCGAATCCGAAGTACGAGAACTGCTCAAAGCGACCACGCAAAAGTAGTAAACTCCTGCCATGGCCGATGATAAAAAACCAGCAGATGATGCTCGCGCAAAATTTTTAGAAGCACTTGAAAAGAAAAAGAGTAAGAACGCACCAGCGCCAAAAGAGGGCCGCTCTTCAGGTTCTAAAGTAAGTGGCGGTCAAGCAAGCGGCGGTGCACCTGGTCGATTCCAACGCAAATCTGGATCTTCTGGTTCTGCAGCAGGTTAAAGTTTTAAATAAAAAATAAAAACCTATAACAAATAAAAAATAAAAACCTAATGTGGCTTGGGCCGGGATCGAACCGGCGACCTAACGATTTTCAGTCGTTCGCTCGTACCAACTGAGCTACCAAGCCTTACCAAAAATTCAGCGCCGGCCACACGAGTGTGTACAGCGCCAAACTTTTGCGACCCGGACGGGACTTGAACCCGCGACCTCCGCCGTGACAGGGCGGCGCGCTAACCAACTGCGCTACCGGGCCATGAAAAAAATTC
>WLNM01000081.1 GCA_009699825.1 Actinomycetota bacterium | reverse complement strand
TTTGGCACAAGCCGAACTGCGGAACGTCCGTAGATCGACTACCGAAAGGAAAAAAATGTCTACAAAGACAACATTTAAGCGCGTTGCGCTTATCGCTGTTGCATCACTGGGTCTTGGTGTTCTTACATCAATCGCTCCAGCGAATGCAGCTGCAGCAATCTTTACGGGTTCAACACCAGGTGGAACTTTTGACGATGATTCAGACACATTGTCAATTGATCAGACTTCTGGTGCTAACAACTTCGTATCAATAACAACTGCTGATGCAAAAGAAGGTGTTGTAACTATTTCAGGCTCAAAACTCAGTGTTGCAGCTACTGTAGAAGAAGCAACTGTTGATGCTGATGGGCTTTCTGCGTCTCAAACAGGTGAAGAGCCAATTACGTACAAGATCCCAACAAAGAGCGCTGGAACAATTACAGTTAAGTTCTTTGAAACCGATGGTGGCGTTACATCAACTACTGTAACTGAAACAGTAGAAATCACAGTTATCGATGCGGCACAACTGAAAGTATCTGCAGCAAATTCAAAGTCGATTATCACAACGGATGACGATGCTGAGATCGTAATTGGCGAGAACTACGACAATGGAAACGATGGAAAAACTAAGGACGATACCGTTACAGCAGTAGGCGTTGGAAACGACGGTGAAGTTGCAACAATCGAACTTGGTGTTGTTGATGGTACAGCTGCAAAGAATCCAATTGATGGCGACACATTGTCGGCTGTTATTACAGGAGCCGGTCTAGTCCTGGGTGATGGAGCAAATCCAGCGCGTGTTGCAACTACAGAAGTTGATGCAGGTTTCGCAGCCTTTACCGTTCATGCGGATGGTACTTCTGGTACTGGAACAATCACAATCAGTGATGGTAAAACTGTTATCGCAACTGAAAAGGTTACTTTCTCAGGTGCTCCAAAGACAATTACTGTTACTCAGAACTACAAAGTTGGTCCAGGAACTGACACATTCGGTACAGTTGACGCTGAAGATGGCGCAGTAACTCTTACTGTAAAAGACAAGGATGGAATACTTGTTCCAAATGCAGACGGAGAAGATAACTACGAAATCGTTGCAACATCTTCTGATAAGACAATTATCAAGGGATTTACTAAGGGTGCCGGAACCATTGGCAACAATGACGATGGAACATACGAAGTAGTTGCTGAAACTGCAACTAGTACATCTGGTAAGTCAGCATCTGTTACATACACAATCGTGGATACAGATGACGATGATACAGTTCTTGCAACTTCAGCAGCTGTTAAGTTTGCAGTCGGCGGAGAAACAATTGCGAGTCTTGTTCTTTCATCAGATAAGGCTGTTTACGCACCTGGTGACAAGATCACGCTAACCTTGACAGCTAAGGATGCTGATGGATTTGCAGTTGCTGATGGAGCATATGATGTGTTCACCGCAAACAGCGAAGAATTTGCTGGGCTGGTTGCAAGTACATCAACAACTTCAGCACCATTCAGCTATGCAGATGATACAGATACCGGTACAGCATTTACTGGTGGTATTGCTACTGCAACAATGTTCGCACCACTAATCGGTGGTCCAGTATCTGTTTCAGGTACAACTGCTGAGACTGCGGAGCTTGACACAGCCGCAGACGAACTTGCTGTTACGGTATCAATGACAGTCTCATCAGCTGCTGCAGGAAATTCTGCACAGATCACATCACTACTTAAGAAGATCAATGCATTGACTAAGCTCATTGCAAAGATCCAGAAGAAGCTTGGAATTAAGTAATTAATTCCTAAGTACTTCCTACCGAAGCCCGGTTCTCTCGAAAAGGGGGGGCCGGGCTTCGGTCTTTTATACAAGCGATTTTTTCTAAACTAATTTCCGAAGCAAGTCGCCCACATCTTCAATCTCGTTATCGAGCACTTGTGTGTACACATTAAGAGTCACTCGCGGGTCAGAGTGGCCAAGCAAGCGCTGGGCAGTTGTTACGTGCACATTCTGGGACTTTAAAAGGTACGCATATGTGTGCCGCAATGAGTGAATATGCACGCCGTAAGGCGCCAATACTCGGCGCAGAGCCTTTGGAGTCTCGGGCAACTTCTTGAATTCACTGACGTGCGGAACAGAGCGGATTGATGATTGTGACTTGGTTGCACCATGGATGGACTTGGTAATAAAGACTCGTCCGTCGTGGAAATCTTCAGGGGTTAAAACCATTGCTTCGCCCCAGCGAAGTCCGTGAAGGGCTAAGAATTTGATTTGGGTGTCGTATTTTCCGAAATTCTCAGTTGAAAGTTGCTCCCATGTCAGAAATTTCTTCGCCTTAATAATTCTCGCAGGCCCTTTTACTCGTGTGGCTGGAGAGTAGTCAATTAATTCTCTATCGATTGCTTCTCGAAAAATCGTTTTAATTACCGCAAGAGTGAGTGCAGATGTTTGTGGGGGTAATCCAATAATCAATTCTTGAATATCTGATCTACGCACATGTTCGAGTTCTTTTCTTCCTAGAAATGGTTTGATGTGGCACTTGTAATTTGATAAATAATTAACACGAGTTTTATTACGTATTGGAAGTGTTCGAATTACTTTTATTGCAAATAAATCAAAATTCATATCCCCCCCGAGAAATTAATTAGTGCCCATAGGGTCCTCGCTAACGCTGACAAAACAAGGGGGTGAATGACAAGGGTGTAACTTAAATGGTAAATCTAAGCGTGAATTAAATATTCCAACTAACTGCTTTTCGGAGCATTACGCCTACATCATCAATTTCAGTATCTAACACCTGTGTGTACACAGCCATGGTTACGCGTGGATCAGAGTGACCGAGCAATCGCTGAGCAGTTGTTACGTGCACACCTTGGGTTTTAAGGAAGTAAGCGTAGGTATGGCGCAGAGAGTGGATGGTGACTCCGTGAGGGCTTAGAACCCTCCTGAGAGGTCGTGGGGTAGTCGGGAAAGGCTTGAATTCACTTACTTGCGGCACAGATCGCATACCTGATTGTGACTTCGTAGCCCCGTGAATGGACTTCGTAATATAAATACGCCCATTTCGAACATCCTCGTGGGTCAGCGCAACTGCTTCTCCCCAACGCAATCCGTGCACTGCCAGAAAACGAATATGCGAATTGTATTTACCAAAATCATAAGTATCTAACTCTTCAAAAGGAATAAATTTTCTAGCAGCAACAATCTTCGTCGGTGCCTTCACTCCATCAGTTGGAGAGTATTTAATTAATTTACGATATTCAGCCTCACGAAATAAAGTCTTCATAACCGCTAAAACAGTATGCGCGGTCTGACTCGGTAATCCAACAAGTACTTCTTGAATCTCTTCACGAGTAATTTTGCTAATTTTTTTGCTCTCAAGTTTCGGAGCAATATGACACTTATATGCAGACACATAATTTGCTCGTGTCTTCTTTCGTATGGGAAGTGAAGCAATTGTCGCTCCAGCAAAATCCCCGAACTTCACTTCACCCCCTTTGAACGTAAGTGAAAATATTAAACTAAGAAGATAAATAATTCTTTCTCAAATTTACTGAACTACTAATTCCTTATACATAAAAAGTATGAGATGTATCTCCCAAATAAATATTTATTACAAAATAAAAACTCCACAAAAAAGACCGAAGCCCGGCCCCCTCTTTCGAGAGAACCGGGCTTCGGTAGGAAGTACTAGGAATTAATTACTTAATTCCAAGCTTCTTCTGGATCTTTGCAATGAGTTTAGTCAATGCGTTGATCTTCTTAAGTAGTGATGTGATCTGTGCAGCAGTTCCACCAGAAGTTGACACTGTTGATGATGCTTCGATGTCAGTTCCATCAAGTGCAGTTGCCAAGCTACCTGAAGTAGTCAGGGTTCCTGATGCAACGATTGGTCCACCGACTAGTGGAGCAAACATTGATGAAGTCGCTACGCCACCAATAAATGATGTACCAGTGCCATCGCCTGGGTCCTCTTCTGCTGCATAGCTAAATGGTGCTGATGTTGTTGCAAAGCTTGCTGATAATCCAGCAAACGCATCTCCATCGGCTGCGAACACTTGGTAAGTGCCATCTGCAACAGCAAATCCATCTGAGTCTTTAGCTGTCAAGACTAGCTTTGCCTTTTCACCTGGTGCATAAACTGCCTTGTCAAAACCAAGAGAAAGCTTAGCAATTTCGTCTCCACCAACTGCAAATGAAACAGCAGATGAAGTTGCAAGCACTGCATCATCATCATTTACATCTACAACAGTGAATGTAAGTGATGCTGACTTGCCAGAAGTAGTTGAAACTGCGTTTACAACAACTTCGTAAGTTCCATCGCCATTAGAACTAATATCGGCATCGCCTTTAGCCATACTTTCGAAGATAGTTTTATCAGATGAAGTTCCTACGATCTTGTACTTGCTGTCGCCGAAGTTGGTAATGTCTAGTGCATTTGGCACAAGAATTCCATCTTTGTCTTTAACGGTTAGCGTTACAGCACCGTTGTGAGATCCATCGGCATTTGGTGCATCAGTTGTACCGAGAGGGTCCGCACCAGCAACCTTGAGATTCTGTGTAGCAGTAATTGTCTTTGGTGCACCTGAGAAAGTTACCTTTTCAGTTCCAATAACAATTTTTCCGACACTGATTGTGATTGTGCCTGTACCTGCAGTGCCATCGGATTGAACGCTGAATGAGGCAAGTCCGCCACCGGCAGTTTCGTCAGTAGCTACACGTGCTGCAACGCCGCCGCCCTGGACTAATCCTGCACCTGATACAACAGCAGTAACAGTTTCGCCATTCATAGGATCGCCAGCACCGTCACCGTTATTGATTACAACGTTGATTTCTGCAACTTGTTCACCTTCATTGCCAATACCTACTCCAACAACGGTTTCATCTTTTGTAGATGTACCGTCAACAGCATCTGAGTCAATAATTGAAGTTGAGTTAGCAGCAGATACCTTGAGTGAAGCTGCATCAGTAACAGTAATTGTTAGCGTTGTGACCGGGCTTGTTAAATCAACATCTCCACCAGCAGCATCGAAACTTTTAACTGTAATTGTGCCAGCTGTTTTTGTTGAAATTGTGTAGTCAGAGTCAGCAGTCTGAGATGCAGATTTCTTATCTGCTTCAATTGCTGTTGGCTCACCAATTGCAGCTGAGAGAGTTGCACCTGAAACAGTAACTACTGAAACACCATCAACTGTGATTTGAACTGAGTTAAATGCACCAGAAGTCTGAGTTACTTCAACTTCTGATCCAACAGGATCACCCGTGTAAGCAGCTTCTAGAGTTTCTGGAGTGTTAACAATAATTCCATGAGTTAATTCAGGAATATCTGCATTCGCTGGAGCGATTGATGTAAGAACACCAAGACCCAGTGATGCAACAGCGATAAGCGCAACGCGCTTAAATGTTGTCTTTGTAGACATTTTTTTCCTTTCGGTAGTCGATCTACGGACGTTCCGCAGTTCGGCTTGTGCCAAA
>WLNM01000080.1 GCA_009699825.1 Actinomycetota bacterium | reverse complement strand
TTCCGGAGGACCCGGGCCAACTACGATTTGTGATTGAAGGGGTGATTCCGGTTAAGGCCGGATAGCGCGATGTCAGACATCGACCCTCATATTCTTAAACACCTCTCCGTAATGCAGCCAGAACTTTATTGGCTTGATGCAGATCCTCTCGAACCTGAACCACATCCAACTCTTATTGGAGATGTGACAACGGATCTCTGCATTGTTGGAGCGGGTTACACCGGTTTGTGGACTGCACTTTTGGCAAAAGAGCGCAATCCAGAACGCGAAGTTATCATTGTTGAACAACGCGAAACTGGTTTTGGCGCATCCGGACGTAACGGTGGATTTTGCAACTCATCCCTAACGCACGGATTTATCAATGGATATCGCCGATTCAAAGATGATATTTCAGAACTTGAACGCATGGGACGTGAAAATCTTGATCAAATTGAAGAAACAATTAAGAAGTATGGAATTGATTGTGATTGGCAACGAACAGGCGAACTCCGCGTTGCGGTAAAGGATTGGCAATTAGATGGCATGAAAGAAGAAGCTGATCTTCGAAATCAATATGGAGATCACGTTGAAGTTTTATCTCAAGCTGAAGTACAAGCTCGCGTCAATTCTCCGATATATAAAGGCGCGTTATGGGATGCAGACGGAACAGCGCTCGTTGATCCAGCTCGATTGGTGTGGGGGTTGGAAAAAGTCTGTCTCTCACTCGGTGTAAAAATTTACGAGAACAGCAAGGTTGAATGGCTAGAACGTACGAGCGATGGAATTATTGTTCACACTCCTTACGGAAGTGTTTATGCCGACAAGGTAGCTCTAGCAACAAATGTATTTAAGTCTTTGATCAAGAGTGCACGCAAATATGTTGTGCCAGTTTATGATTTCCAAGTTGTTACTGAGCCTCTGACGCAAGAACAGTGGGAGGCAATTGGATGGGTCGGCAAGGAAGGCTTATCAGAAGCAGGAAATCAATTCCATTATTACCGTGTTACTTCTGAAGGAGCAATCTTGTGGGGTGGCTATGACGCTATTTATCACTTCCGCGGAAAAGCTCGTCAAGAGTATGAAACAGATGCAGAAACGTACGCGTACCTCGCAGCGGATTTCTTAGAAACATTTCCGCAGTTAAAGGGAATCAAATTCACTCATGGGTGGGGTGGAGCAATCGATACATGCTCCCGATTCTCACCGTTTTGGGGTCGTGCATATCGCAAACGTGTTGCATACGTTCTTGGATTTACTGGTCTCGGAGTTGCATCTACTCGTTTCGGCGCGCAAGTTCTATTAGATCTTGTTGATGGTTTAGATACAGAACGAACTCGTCTAAAAATGGTTCGTAGAAAGCCACTGCCATTTCCGCCAGAACCGTTTAGATTCCTCTTTATTCGCCTGACGCAATGGTCAATTAATTATGCTGATGAGCACGAAGGTAAGCGAAATCTCTGGCTTAAACTCTTAGATCGCCTTGGTTTAGGTTTCGATTCTTAATTAATTAGACGTATTCTTAACCCATGGCAAACCTTGGGAATATGTATGGTCCAAAATTCACATTTCTTGGAATTGGTGAATGTGATCTCGATGATCCAAAAACATATCAAGGTGCCGATGTAATTATTGTTGGTGCACCAATTGATAGTGGAACGTCTCATCGCTCTGGTGCAAAGTTTGGACCACAAGCGATTCGCGGTGGAGATTATTTGCCTCATGATGGCGAACGTCCACATATGGCTCTTCGTACAGATGGGCTTAAAGATCTAAAGGTTTTGGATGCTGGTGATTTATTGATGCCAGGGGGAGATTTAAAGAAGTCTCTGGAAGTACTTGCTGTTGCAACAGAAAAAATTTCACGTGCCGGAATAATTCCAGTAATTCTTGGTGGTGACCACTCCATTGCTTCAGCTGATGTTGCAGGTATTGCTGCACACCGCGGCCTTGGGAAAATTTCAATGATTCACTTTGATGCACACGCAGATACGGGTGATTCACAATTTGGCGCACTTGAAGGACACGGAACTCCAATGCGTCGATTAATCGAATCCGGCGCAGTACGTGGAGATCGATTCTTGCAACTTGGATTGCGTGGATATTGGCCGGGAGATGAAACACTTAAGTGGATGCGCGATCAAGGTATGCGCAGTTATGAAATGACTGAGATTCATCACCGTGGTTTAAATGTTGTGTTAGATGAATCTTTCGCAACTCTTACCGATCAATGTGATGGCGTTTTCTTATCCGTAGATATAGATGTTGTTGATCCAGGCATGGCACCAGGTACCGGAACTCCCGAACCAGGTGGAATGACGAGTCGTGAATTACTCGAAGCAGTGCGCCGGATTTGTCTAGAACTACCAGTTGTTGGAATTGATGTAGTTGAAGTCGCGCCAGCATTTGATAGCGCAGATATCACAGCGATACTTGCAAACCGTGTCGTACTTGAAGCGCTAAGTGCGATCGCAAAGCGCAGATCTGGCAAGCCGTACTCGCCAACACAGAACTTGTTGGACCGCTAATTCGTTAGATAGTCGCTAAAGCCTCATCAAGAATAGATAAACCTTCTCGCAATAAATCTTCAGGAATCACAAGCGGTGGAATCAAACGAATCACGTTTGAATAAGTTCCAGCTGTCAGAATTAACACGCCCTTTTCTTGGCAATACTTAACAATTTTTCCAAGGGCGGCGGTATTTGGTTCTGTGCCACCAGGGATTACGAGTTCTATTGCTTGCATTGCTCCACGGCCACGAACTTCACCGATTATTGAATGCTTAGCTTTCATTTTATTGAGTTCATCACTCATAATTGTGCCGATTTTCTTAGCACGATCAACAAGCTTGTCCTCTTCAATAGTTTGAATTGCACCTAGCGCTGCTGCGCAAGCCACAGGTGAGCCACCGTATGTGCCACCTAATCCACTTGCATGAATTGAATCCATGACATCTGCGCGACCTGTGACCGCTGCAAGTGGTAAACCACCGGCAATTCCCTTGGCAGTTGTAATCAAATCAGGTTCAAGATTTTCATCTTCGGAGGCAAACATCTGGCCAGTGCGAGCAAAACCAGTTTGGACTTCATCTGCAATGAAGAGTGCACCATTATCTTTTGCATATTTTGCTAACCCAGGCATGAAGCCCTTAGGTGGAATGATAAATCCACCTTCGCCTTGGATCGGTTCGATAACGATTGCGGCAATGTTCTTTCCGCCAATTTCTTTATCCATCTTGTGAATTACAACATCGAGTGCATCTTTTTCACAAGCCGCCGCTCCGCCTTCCCAGCGATATGGGTAAGCCATTGGCATGCGATAAATTTCTGGAGTAAATGGACCAAAACTATCTTTGTACGGCATATTTTTCGCAGTCATACCCATCGTTAGATTTGTACGACCGTGGTAACCATGTTCGAAGACAACAATTGCCTGACGTTTGGTAAATGAGCGAGCAATTTTTACAGCATTCTCGAGAGCTTCTGCTCCGGAGTTAAGTAGTACCGATTTCTTTGCAAATTTTCCAGGTGTTAGTCGATTGAGTGCTTCGCACACTTCGATGTATCCCAGATAAGGCGCAACCATGAAACATGTGTGGGTAAATGCTGCAACTTGTTTTTGAACATTTTCAACAACATGTGGCGCACTATTGCCTACATTTACAACAGCAATACCGGCACCCAGATCGATAATGTGATTACCATCGACGTCAACTAATATTCCACCAGCGGCGCGTTCTATAACCGCAGGCATTGCCATTCCGAGTGATGCTGAAACCGCAGCAGCTCTGCGCGCGATAATTTGCTCGGATTTAGGACCAGGAATTGCCGTGATGACTTTACGTTTTTGCTCTACGGGCGTATGTGGTGTGCTCATTTTCCCAGTCTACTTTGGCCGTGAGAAGATATCCACATGAGAGATCTGGTGATTCTTGGGTCAACAGGTTCTATCGGAGTTCAAGCATTGGATTTAGTCGCTGCTAACCCAGGAAAATTTCGTATTGTCGGTCTTAGTTCTGCAGGAAATAATCCGAAGGCGCTTATTGAGCAGGCAAAAAAGTTTAATGTAAGTGTTGTCGGGACAATCCATAATGCGGAACTCATTCGCGAAGCCTTGCCTGGCGTGACAGTTATCGATGGAGCTGATGCGGCCGCACAGGTTGCATCTGTTACATGCGATGTAGTTCTCAATGCAATCACTGGTTCTATTGGATTAGCCGCAACTTTGAGTGCTCTTAAGGTTGGCAATCGTCTGGCTCTTGCAAATAAGGAATCACTTGTAGCTGCAGGAGATTTAGTTATGTCACTGGCTAGAGAAAATCAGATTATTCCAGTGGACTCCGAGCACAGCGCGTTGTGGCAATGTTTGATGGCAGGAAAAAGAAATGACGTTTCAAAATTGATTCTTACGGCTTCAGGTGGCCCATTTCGAGAGAGAAAAGATTTATCTTCAGTTACCGTGGATGAAGCGCTCGCTCATCCAACATGGTCAATGGGTCCAGTGATTTCGATTAATTCTGCAACCCTTGTAAATAAAGCTCACGAGATTATTGAAGCGCACCATCTGTATGCGATGGAGTACTCACAAATAGAGGCAATCATTCACCCTCAATCTGTAATTCATTCAATGGTGGAATTCATTGATGGGGCAACCATTGCACAAGCCAGCCCACCAAATATGAGCGGTCCGATTGCATATGCACTTAATTGGCCCGACCGATTAAAAGCGGCAACGCCTGCATTGGATTGGAAGCGAGTGCATTCATGGAATTTTGAACCCATAGATCATGAACGTTTTCCCGCGATTGAATTAGCCAAGCGGTGTGGAGAACTTGGTGGAGGGTTGCCAGCAATCTTTAATGCAGCAAATGAAGTTGCAGTCGATGCTTTTCTTAAAGGTTCTATATCATTTACATCAATCATGGAATGTGTTGATCGGAGTGTGCAACGTCTTGGTGGATCTTCCCCCAGTGCAATTAGAGATTTAAGTGATGTCAGTGCAATCGAGCAAGATGCACACACTGTTGCCCGAGAAGTATTAGAACGAATGGTTTCTTAATGAAAATTGTTGGAATTTTAGCTTTTGTCATCGCACTACTCCTGTCAGTCATGATTCACGAATTTGGTCACTACATCACCGCAAAAAAATATGGAATGCGAGTCAGTGAATTCTTTCTTGGATTTGGAAAAAGAATTTGGTCTTTCACCAAAGGCGAAACTGAGTTTGGTATCAAAGCCATTCCTGCGGGAGGTTATTGCCGCATTGAAGGTATGACCGCCACGGATGAAATGCCCGCCGGTGAAGAATCCCGAGCTTTTTTCAAAGCGAATTCAGGACGTAAATTGGTTGTACTTGGTGCAGGATCATTTCTACACTTTGTTTTGGGTTTTGTGATTCTGATTGGCATTTTTGCAGGCATCGGAACTTCGCAACCAACAACTACGATTACTCAAATTTCTCCATGCGTACCTCGACTAAATGCAGCGT
>WLNM01000008.1 GCA_009699825.1 Actinomycetota bacterium | reverse complement strand
TTGTAATCGCAATCACCGATGTCATGATGCGATCCCCCACCTGATTCGTGCCTCTTTTAGCAGCGGTGGTTGAAAGATATTTTCAGGAATTAGTTTTAAAGTTGAACGTGTTGCAACCAATGCTGCGTTCGTAACAGCGTCATGGCCTGGCAACGTAGGAATTGCATAAAGTGTGCGGGCCCATGCCGGAAGAGCTGCGGTAGCTAATGCACTCAATGTTGCCCACGCAGGAGCAGCAGGAGTTGCAAAACGAATTACTGTTGGCATTGGTGGAACTGCAAGAAAGAGTGCTGTGCGCTTAGCATCATCACTTGCATAAAGTTCAGGTGCAATATCTTCGAAATATGCGCTGAGTTCCTTCATGTTTGTGGGAACCACATCTGCATTAATTCCCACTTGCTCAGCAAAAGCCACCATTTCTTTTACGTATTGGTCCTGATCTTGCGGCGATAAATGCATTCCAGAGCGAACCGCGGTTCCTAAGAAAGAGTCGACAAGTGACAGGTGTACCCACAAAAGAAGATGTTGTCCATCTAAACCTAATCGCGTATGAACAGATCGAACCCTTGCACTCAGTGTTTCTACCTCTTTTCGTGGAGCAAAAGTCAGAGTCGCAACATAATCCCCGGTTCGCTGCAACCTTCCCCAAGTATCTTCACGAAAATTTGAATTCTTTGCAACGCCATCCATAGCATCAGGATGCAGTGCTTGTTGTAACAGTGCTCTAATTCCACCAACAATCATTGATGGATCACTGTGTACTTGCCAGACGATACTTTCTGGTGAATATAGACCGAGTTCAGAGCTCATGCAGCAGTGAAAGCCTTAATTGCATCTGCAATCATCTGAATTGCAATAGCAGCAAGTAAGAGTCCGGCAATACTGGCAACAAGATTTACTCCTGTATCTTTGATAACTTTAAGAATCGTTGTTGATGCCATCAATGTAAGTGCGATTGCAAGATGAACGGCGACCACTGCAATTGCCAATCCAACACCTTGACCAACATTATTAATTTTTTGCACATAAATCATCGTTGCAACAATGGCACCTGGTCCAGCTAGCAAAGGTGTTCCAAGTGGAACGAGTGCAATGTTATTTGATTTACGATTTTCTGATCCTGGGCGTCCACCCATCAATAATTCAAGTGAAACTATGAGTAGCAAGAGTCCGCCTGCTGCTTGTAAAGATTCGAGGGAGATATTTAAGTACGAAAGTACAAGTCGACCAAAAAGTGCAAATGATGTGATAACAACTAATGAGACGGCTGCTGCTTGCCACGCTAGTTTGCGACGTGTGGCTGGAGTTTTATCAGCAACTAAACCCAGAAATATTGGCGTTGCACCGGGTGGGTCCATAATCACAAATAAGGTTACGAATGCTTGAAGAGCAAATGTAACTGCTGTAATTTCGCCAACGTTCATGCTGTGATAACCCTTCGCTGATCTGCCTCTGACTCAAGGCGTTCCCATTGTGCCTGACTAGTCAGGTTTTCACCTAATGAATTGAGTTTTCCAGTGCCGTGATAATCACTCGCACCTGTAATTACTAAATCTAATTCGTCTGCGATTTTTGCGAGGGCAATTCGTTCGTCATTGTTGTGATCACGATGATTAACTTCAATTCCATTTAATCCCGCCTTCTTTAGTGGCATAAAATCTGCAACGGATAATACGTTGCCACGAAGAGATGCAAATGGATGGGCAATAACTGCTACTCCACCAGCTTTGCGAATCATTGAAATTGCATCCTCTGGAGTAGGTGCAAGATGAGAAACATAATATGGAGAGTTGTTATGCAGTAATTCCGCGAAAGCCTCATCACGAGAGGAAACAACTCCATTTTTTACTAAAGCGTCGGCTATATGCGGTCTACCAAGAGTTGCACCTTCAGGTTTAACGGATTCGACATCATCCATAGAAATTTTAAATCCACCAGCATTTAACAATTCAATGATTTTTAGTGCACGTGGGATACGACCATCACGTGTATTTTCCAACATGATTTGCATCTCTGTATGAGCGCCGTCAAAAAGCAATCCCAACATGTGCACGCTAATTCCATCAGTTGTAAGGCATGAAATTTCGGCGCCAAGGGCGAGTGATAAATTTGCACGAAGCGCTACTTTTGCGGGTTCCCATCCAGAAGTTGTGTCATGATCTGTGAGAGCTATGAGTGAGAAACCTTCGTTGATTGCTTTGTTAACAAGCTGCGCAGGTGAATCAGTACCATCACTGCAATTTGTATGAGTATGTAAATCAATCATGGCGCTAACTCCAGTCGTGGAGATCGTGTGCGCCAAACTACTAGGGCGCATCCTGCCAGAATTAAAACAATTCCAGGAATGATTGCAAGAGGCGGGCGTTGATTAAGCCACCAAATTGCCAGTACAGAACTCACTGGAACTTCAAAGAAGATAATTAAAGAAACTACAGCAGGTGAAACTCTTTTGAGTGCTGCATTGAACATAGTGTGGCCGAGAATTTGTGCCCCGGCAATGAGTCCAAGAACTATCCACCACTGCTTGGCTGTGAAGTTCCAAAAATTAAAGCCACCAAAAAACACAACTGGCAGCGCAGTAATTGCGCAAACAAAATAACAAATAGTTGTGTAGGCAGTAGTTTCTAAAGTTTGCTGGGCCTTTGAACCGGCCATCATGTACAGAGCAGCAAGGACCGCCGAAATTATTGCAGCTAAATCTCCCATGAAAGATCTAAATGAAATATTTAAGTCAACACCTGAAATCAAAACAACTCCTGAAAAACTAACGACCATACCCAACCATGCACGCGATGGAATAATGCCACCAGTCATGCGAACAAATAAGGCTGCAAAAATAGGTTGCAGCGCAACAAGTGCAGTACCAGCTGCAACTGTTGTAAGACGCATCGCTAAAAAGAAACCAATGAAATGCAATGAAAGAATTACTCCTGCTAGTGCAGCCCATCCCATACCTTTGCGAGTTTTATAGTGACGTAGAGCAAATGGTGCGGTGACTATCGCTCCTCCAAGATTTCGCCAAAAAATTAAAGTGGGGACCGGCATTGTGCTCATGGCAATCAGTGGACCCGAAGTACCAATTCCAAGAATCCCAACACCGAGGCGAATCAAATCGTTCTGCCCAGGCATAGCCGTATGACTATGAATGAGTGTTTTCTCAGCAGACATAGGTCAAATGTATCTACTCGGTGCAATTTAAGTGAGTGCATGCAGGTATATAGAGCGGTTACCCTTAGCCCATGAGCGGAAACTTGAATAATCGAGTATTTCTCGCCCGTCTTGCAGGTACCGCGGTCTTTGATCCAAATGGTGATCCAGTAGGAAAGGTGCGAGATGCACTTGCGACCCTTCGCGCGAATAATCAACCGCCACGAATTTTAGGACTAATAGTTGAAGTTCCACTTCGCCGACGAGTTTTTGTTCCAATTACCCGCGTTACATCAATTGAAAGTGGCACCGTAATTATTACTGGTTTACTTAACATGCGTCGCTTTGAAACACGCGCAGGTGAAATACTCGTACTTGGAGAAATGCTCGATCGTTCTATTTCACTTGCCGAATCTGGTGAAAAAGTTGTCGTTGAAGATATGGGTATGGAACAAAATAGAAGTGGTGATTGGCTAATCACGCGCGTTCACATCATGCGTCGTGGCACAGGTTTACGACGTAAAGGCGCGACTTCGACAGTGCATTGGGAAGAAGTATCTGGTTTTGCGACTTCTGAACACAATCAAGGTGTTGCAAACTTGCTTTCCACATTGAGCACTCTGCGTGCGGCTGATCTTGCATCTGTAATGCACGACTTAGCGCCAAAGCGTCGTGTTGAAGTTGCGCGAGCGCTTAACGATGAACGTCTAGCCGACGTGCTTGAAGAAATGGATGAAGCAGAGCGCGTTGAATTATTAGCCGAACTCGAAGGCGAACGTGCTGCCGATGTCTTGGGTGAAATGGATCCTGATGATGCCGCAGACTTACTACGTGAAGTTGGTCAAGAACGTGCGCAAGCTCTTCTTGAATTAATGGAACCAGAAGACGCCGAAGATGTACGCCGTTTAATGAATTATGAAGATTACACGGCCGGCGGCATGATGACGCCTGAACCAATTGTTATGACGGCAGATAACACTGTAGCTGAAGCGTTGGCAGCAGTTCGTCAGAGTGAAATTTCGCCCGCACTAGCATCCCAAGTATTTATTTGTCGCGCTCCCCTTGAAACACCAACCGGAAGATTTATTGGAATCGCTCATTACCAACGTTTACTTCGAGAGGCTCCATCGACTCTGCTTGGATCAATGGTTGATACCGATACTCAAGGCTTAAATCCCCAAGCATCGTTGAATGAAGTTTCGTCATACTTAGCTAGTTATAACTTGCTATCTGTACCGGTAATTGATGCAAATGAGCGTCTATTAGGCGCAGTTACTGTTGATGACGTACTCGATCACTTGTTGCCTGAAAATTGGCGCCATGATCACCGAGATATTTCAAAGACCGCAGCTGTTTTACAGCATGAAGAATTACTCAATACACAAGAAAGGGAGGAATAGAAATGGCGCGCAATAACCGTTTAGATACTCCTCGCGAAACAGGTCGTACGTTTCGTCCTAACTTTGATCCTGAAACATTTGGCCGTTTATCAGAACGTTTTGCTCGTTTCCTAGGAACTGCAGGTTTCTTGGTTTACATGACCGCCTTTGTATTGAGTTGGTTTGCCTGGAATACCTTGGCTCCAGTAGATCTACGTTTTGATGATTACCCATTTATCTTTTTGACACTGATTTTGTCTTTGCAAGCCTCATACGCTGCACCCTTAATTTTGCTTGCGCAAAATCGTCAAGCTGACCGGGATCGTATTCAAGTAAGTGAAGATCGTGCTCGTAATGAGCGCTCTATTGCAGACACGGAATATCTCACTCGTGAATTAGCAAGCCTTCGTAATGCACTCGGTGAAGTGGCTACGAGAGATTTCTTACGCAATGAACTTAAAGACATGCTTGAGGAAGTTCTTGATGAATTACGTACTAAGTCCAAGCCTGACACCGAGAAGTGATTTATTTCGAATTATTAACTGATCAACAATTGCATTAATTGCTTTCGAAGCAACACTGTCAGGGAATTGCACTACAACAGGAGCACCATTGTCTCCACCAGTTCTCAGATCTGGGCTAAATGGAATTTTACCTAGCAGCGCAACATCACTACCTGCTAAATCTGACAACCTCTTTGCTGTTTCTTCTCCACCACCAGAACCAAATAAAGAAATCATTTCGTTGCAATGAGGGCAAGGAAAATCAGACATGTTTTCAATAACGCCGACTAAGTGTTGCTTAATTTGGTGTGCAATTCGTCCAGCTCTTTCTGCAACTTCGGCTGCTGCAACCTGTGGAGTAGTTACAACAAGAATTTCTGAAGTTGGAATGAGCTGACCTAGTGAAATTGCAAGATCACCTGTGCCGGGTGGTAAATCGATAAGTAGTAAATCTAGATCGCCCCAATAAGCATCAGATAGTAATTGTTCCAAAACTTTGTGTAAGAGTGGACCGCGATATGCAACAGCATCTGAGCGTTCTGGCTTAAACATTTCCATGGAAACAACTTTTACTCCGTATGACTCAAGTGGAATAAACATCTGATCAATCGCAGTTGGGCGTTGTCCTATCAAACCCATCAATCGTGGAACAGAGTGGCCATAAACATCTGCATCTAAAATTCCAACCCTTAAACCTTTTTGTGCCGCGGCAACAGCCAGATTTACTGTGAGTGAAGATTTACCTACGCCACCCTTGCCGGAGGCAATTCCGATTACGCGAGTAAGTGACTCCGGTTGAGCAAATGGAATAATTTTTTCGCGACCATTTCGTAACAATGATTTTAAGTTACCGCGTTGCTCTTCGTTCATGACACCGAATGAAATCTCAACCGACGTTATGGTTTCTACTGACATAACTGCTTTTGTAATATCGGTACGCAATCGGTCCTGCATAGGACAACCAGAAATAGTGAGCAAAATCTTTAAGCGAGCAACGCCACTATCGGCCTCAACGGATTCAACCATGCCTAAATCGGGTAACGGGCGATGGATTTCAGGATCTTCGACCGTGGCAAGTGCTGCGTGAATTGATTCAATGAGGGTCATAATAAATCTGGATCAATCTTTGGTTGCGCAGAATTTCTTGGTTTTTCTTCATCTAGCGCGCCAGCAATTTGTTTTTTAATAAAGGTTTTCGGATTCAGATCTGAGGGTTGTAAATCCTCAAAACCAGGACCAAGATTTTCGCGAAGTTCAGCAGTAGCCGTATTTGCTAAATTCTTAACTTTTTTTAAAAACTTCGCTGCATCAGATGAAAATTTAGGTAAACGTTCTGGGCCTACAAAAAATATTGCTAGGAGCGCCAAACCGATGAATTCACCTGGGCCAATGCCGAAAATCATGTTTTTAGCCTAGCCGTTATCGAGGATTAGTTCTTACCAGCAGCAAGCGTAATTGTTGTAGAACGTGTACTACTGCCACGTTTAAACTTAATCTCAACTCGATCACCAATACTTTTCGCACGTATTCCAACGATGAGTTCATCAGGAGTATTTATTGCTTTGCCAGCAAATTCAATAATTACATCACCCGATTTAAGTCCAGCTTTTTGTGCAGGTCCACCAGGAAGTATTGCTCCATCTGATTCTGTTACTTTCGCGCCTGGTCCAGCAAAATTCATATCAATGAGTACGCCAATGACCGGATATGAAGCTTTTCCGGTTTTGATTAATTGGTCTGCGGTTTTTCTTGCTTGATTAATTGGGATTGCAAAACCTAATCCAATAGAACCTGCTTGACTATTGGATGCACCGCTCAGCGTGGCAATTGCGGAGTTAATTCCAATAACCGCTCCTGTTGTGTCAATAAGTGGACCACCAGAATTTCCAGGATTAATAGCGGCATCTGTTTGTAGTGCATTAATAAATGAATTTTCTCCAGCTGAGCCTCCAGCTGTTACGGCACGATCTTTTGCGCTAATAATTCCCAAAGTAACTGTTCCTGATAATCCAAGTGGTGAACCAATTGCAATAACCGAGTCACCAACAGCGACTTTATCGCTATCGCCAAATTGAAGAGCTGGAAGGCCTGTTGCGATAATTTTTAGAACTGCTAAGTCATAGGAAGCATCACGGCCAATAATTTTACTTTCGAATTCTTCGCCATTATTGAGGGTGACAATAATTTTCGCCTTTGAAAGTGCTGCTTCTTGCACAACGTGATTATTTGTAAGAATAAATCCTGCACTATCAATAATAAAACCTGAACCAGTGCTTCCAGCGCCTGTTGTAATTGATACAACGGATGGCAATACTCGATTTGCTAATCCAGCAACGGAATCTGGTTTTCGTTCGATTGAGTTAGAGGCCGAAACTAAATTGGCTCTGCCACCTAATAATCCGCCTGATGCATTTACACCAAGAATCCCGCCGACAACACCAGCGATAATTGCTAAAACAACCACAGAACCTGGTGATATTCCTCTTTTTGATTGAGCAAAATCTTGAGAGTTCCACCATGGTGCATCGATTCGTGCACGCGATTTTCGGGAAAGAAAAGACATAGTGCCTATCTTGCTACAACTTTGTTGCTATTAACAAACCATCACCGATGGTTATGAGTGTGCTGACCCAGAGATCTGTGGCACCTTTCACGGATTTGCCAGCTTCGCGTAATGCGATTGTTCTTGGATCTCGCTGAGATGGGTCACTTACTTTTCCGCCACCGAAGAATCCATCAATTACCATCACGCCACCACTTCGCAATATGCGATGAGCTTCTTCAATTGTGTACGTCAGATCTTCAGGGTTATGGCGCAATACAACTAAGTCATATGCACGGTCAGTTAATTTTGTCATTACATCCATAATGGAATTAGTAATAAGTCTGTATCGAACTGGGGCGATGTCTGCATCTTGCATTGCAATTCGTGCGATACGCGAGTGCTCTGTTTCATCATCAATTGACGTCAGAGTTCCGCTTGCAATCATTCCACCTAAAATCCAAAGACTTCCGACCCCAGATCCAGTTCCAACTTCAACAACAGATTGTGCAGAAAGTTGATGAGCTAGTGCGCGAAGATAAGCACCGACACCAGTTGTGGCATCGTTGGCACCCACTTCGATTCCACGAGCTCTAGCGCGAATTTGAAATTCATCTTCGGAAATAAAATTTTCAGCATACGTGTGTGGATCAATTTTCATCATAAACTCATAATCCAATCTATGAGCAAGCGAACGCCATACCCAGTTCCACCTTTAGGAGATTCTCCTGCATCGCTCTCACTTCTAGCAGGTCCTGCAACATCTAAATGAACCCATTTTCTTTTGCCCGTGAATTTTTCCAGAAATAGCGCAGCGGTGACTGAACCTGCTGAGTAATCTCCCTTATCCGCAGTGTGATTGAAATCGGCGATGTCACTTTCTAGCGAATCTTGGTAATCATCAATCAGAGGCATATGCCAGAGTCGGTCACCAGAACTTTCACCTGCTTGTACAAGTTGTGATGCCAGTTTTAAATCTCTCGTGTACATGGCGGCGAATTGACGACCAAGTCCCAGTGTTGCTGAACCTGTCAAAGTAGCGACATCTAATAAATAATCTGGATCTAGTTTTGCATCGGCAAAGGCCAAGCCATCAGCTAAAACCAAGCGACCTTCAGCATCTGTATCAAGTACTTCCACGGTTGTTCCACCGTAATGAGTAATCACATCACTTGGTCGTTGCGACGTACCAGAGAGCGCATTTTCTGCACACATTAATAGTGCTGTGACTTTTACTTGTGGTTTTAATTGTGGCAGTGCTCCGACAACGTTTAGAACTGCTGATGCACCTGCCATGTCGGTCTTCATTGCCATCATGGCATCGTAAGGACGTTTGAGTGAAACTCCGCCGGTATCAAAGGTAATTCCTTTACCTACAAGCACTACGTGAGGAATTCTTTTGCCGGTCGACTTTGGTGAATATGTAATTTGAATAAATCGCGGACCTGGCTTTGGTGAAGAGTTGCCGACAGCGCGTAAGCCACCAAATTGCGCAAGATCTTTTCCGGCTAAAACCTTGATCGCAAGATTGCCTTCCTTAGCAATTTTTTGTGCCTGGTTCGCCATCCATAGTGGATTCTTAATATTTGAAGGCGTGTGTACTAAATCGCGAGCGCGACAGACTGAGTGAGAAATAATCTGCGCATCTCGGATGGTTTTTTCATTCTTGCTGACAACATTAAACGTCGGATAATCTGACTTTGAATCACTTTTTAAAGTCCAGATGTAAGCACCTAAAACAGTCGAAATTGCGTGTGCTCTTGTATCTTGCACATCGGTGGCAAGAAGTGTTGAAACTGTTATTTTCTTTCCACGCAATTTTCTGCCAAGGCTTGCCGCGGCAAGTCGTTGGGATTGTGTGCTCTGATCACCCAAACCAATAATAAAAATACGATCTGCTTTGGTCGCTTTCTGACTAACAGGAATTTCTAAAATTTCACCAGCTTTACCGCCAGGTTGAAAAAATGTAATTTCATCGATGAGATCTATATCAAAGAACTTTTCAATTGTGGCTATGGCATTTATATGGCCAACTAATTCATATGTGGAATCTTCGGATTTAACAAATCCAACTGCAATCGCATCAGCGCTGACAATGTCTTCCAGCGAAGATTCGATGCTATTGAGTTGGGCGTAGGGCATAGCGCACAGGCTAACTAAAAAAAGATGAAATAAGCCGGATTTGTTTATTTCTTAACGAGTGAGACCGCGGCATGTAATGCGGCACTGAGGTTATTTGCTTCCTCTGCATTCATCTCTACTACGAGACGACCGCCACCTTCGAGAGGAATGCGCATCACGAGTGAGCGAGCCTCTTTTGTGACCTCCATAGGACCATCACCAGTGCGGGGTTTCATAGCTGCCATCTGGAGACTCCTTAGGGAAATAAATCGAAGAGTGTTCTGTAAGAGGATAAGTATCTCGCATATAGAGCAATTATATGAAATCGAGAAAATGGGCTTATAAACCCAAGGTTTTGCTCAGGCGGGCCTTTCCAGTGGCGATTACAGCGGTAACAGAACGCTCAGGAACGCCCAATTTTTGAGCAATATCAATAGCACTCATTGATCTCAAATAATGCATCACCAAAATTATTTTTTCTTCCTCCGGGAGTGCAGCCAAAACTTCTGCCAAAGTTTTGGGTTCGCTCATAGGACAAGTTTACTGTGCGAATCGGTGGCAATCCCCCACACATACCCAACTTATTATGGGAGTTATCTTAGAGTTCGAGCGAATCTACGCAGAGAAATCCACACACCAACGTAGAGAGCTGGTTTAAGTATCAAAAATATAACTCGTGGTGCCCAAATGATTTCTGACCAATTAAATAACGAACTCTGATCATTGATTGCAACAACCTCAAATCTTCCTGTGCCCTTAATGATTTTTCCAGTGTGTAAAACATCGCATACATGAGGTGGTTGCCAATGCGTTACGACCATTGTGTCTAGAACACCTAGAAATTTTAACCGTGGAAATAATTTATGAAATGGGCCGGTGAATGCTGCAATTTCAGTGCCGGGACCGTTTTCTATTTCAGAAGTTAACCACACGGATGTTTGCAACATCCACGCACCTTGATTATTCCAATCCGTAATTTCATCCCATGCGCGTTGAGCGCTACACGGTAAATTAAGTGAAAGTCCAATGTGATTATCAGCCACTGCAGATATCCAATGCTTGATCAATGGTTGTACACCAATGAAGAAGCTCTCGTTGTCCAGGTTTAACGAATCCTTCAACTTCTAAATGATCAATCAGAACTTTAAGCGGGTCATACAAACCAAAGGGGTCTAAAACAACAACTGGTTTTTGATGAAAATTTAAGAAGCGCCCAACCCATATTTCAAAGAGCTCTTCTAGAGTTCCGAGGCCACCAGGTAATGCAATAAATGCATCTGCTAACTCTTCAATTTTTCCCTTGCGTTCTCGCATCGAAGCTACGATCTGTAACTCATCACTTTCTTTATCCGCGAACTCAATATCGACGAGTAATTGCGGGATTACACCGATGGTGTGTCCGCCAGATTTTCTAACACCTCGTGCTACTGCGCCCATCATTGAAATATGTCCGCCACCTGAAACCAGATTCCAGGAACGCGCGCCGATTGCTTCTCCAAGTTCAAAAGCTAAATCTTGGTACTTCTTATCAATTGTTGGCGAAGAAGAGCAATACACAGATATTCGTAAGGGCATGGAGACAAGGATAGGCGTTACGCTTACTCCATGTCAGAACAGATAGCGTCAGGTCACGGTCTTGCAACGGTTTCACTCAACGGAGCTGTTTTAGACACGTGGTTTCCAGAACCTGGATTGGGAAATCTTTCGGCCCCAGTTTTACCATTTCTTTCGGCTCTAGCTGGTGTAGATGAAATTCGTGGAGTGAAGCGCGAAGTAGTTTCACTGGAAATTGATTTGAATATGGCTCCTGATTCAGTAAGCGATGCATACCTTCGACTCCACTTGCTATCTCATCGCGTCATCAAACCTCACGGAGCAAACGTCGAAGGAATATTTGGAATTTTAAATAATGTTGTATGGACCTCTGTTGGCCCTTGCCCCGTTGAAAATTTTGAAATTACCCGTGCAAATCTCAAGCAAAAATTTGGTGCCATTACGGTTTTGTCAGTTGATAAATTTCCACGCATGGTTGACTACGTCATTCCATCTGGAGTTCGAATAGCTGATGCAGATCGTGTTCGACTTGGTGCACATTTGGCATCTGGTACCACGGTGATGCATGAAGGCTTCGTAAACTTCAATGCTGGAACTCTCGGAACATCAATGGTTGAAGGAAGAATTTCAGCTGGAGTAGTTGTAGGCGATGGAACCGATGTTGGTGGCGGTGCATCGATTATGGGCACCTTAAGCGGTGGCGGAAAAGAAATTATCTCTGTCGGCGAAAAATGTCTTCTTGGTGCTAATTCCGGGCTAGGAATATCTCTTGGAAATAACTGTGTCATCGAAGCTGGTACTTACATTACGGCTGCGGCGAAGGTGCGCTTGCCAGATGGCGAAGTCGTTAAAGCTTCTTCTTTATCTGGCGCAAACAATCTTTTGTTCAGGCGTAACTCTCTCGATGGTTGCCTCGAGGCAATCATGCGAACTGGTTCGTGGGGTGGATTGAACTCAGTTTTACACTCTAATTAAATCAAGTTAAACCATGCAGAAGGCAATTGCGTTCTGCTTCTAAAAGTTTCTCCACGCAACGTAGATGTTTTACCATCACTAGAGATTGCTGTAATCGTTGCAACTGTTCCAGTTGTATTTCTAGAATTAATAGTCAGCGATACAACATCTGTCAGCAAAAAGGCTTTTGCAAGAACGCTCTGATCTATCGACTTCGTCCACGTAAAATAGCGAGGATTAATTGTTGGGTCTTGGCTGTAAGGATCAGGAACGCTTAAAGTAAAACTTCTTTCTTGACCCCACGCATTCACACTGGTTTCGGTTTGTCCTCCACTAGATGAGGTAAAGAAAGCAGTAATAGGTAAGTTATTTAAAGTAATTACTTCTCCTGTGCTTTCAGAAGTTGAACTTGCTTGAACAGCTGCTTTCCACAATGGTCCATATATTGCTTCGATTTCTTTAGAAACTCCAACAAATGCTTGATCTGAAATGCTGTTATAAACATTGCAGTCACACGCTCTTCTAAGAGTTCCCAACTCACTTAAGGCGTATGAACGAGATGCTATTGCCTGAGCAATTAAAGCTTGTTCAGGCCAGGATGAAGGAACCTCACCGATTCCATATAAATACTCGTCATGAATTCGGACGGTGTTTGTAATTTCCATTCTATGTCCGATGATTGGTGCCTTTACTGACTTAACTTGAATTTGTCCGTAACGATATTTGACGCTCTTTGAAGCTATTTTTAATGAAACCGTCGAAGGAACACCATCTAGGTAGCGTGTACCGGACCATCGTGCACTCCATGTTGAATTTGAACCAATGAGATAGGAATTTTTTCCACTAACCATGAATGCAGAAATTTTCGAACCTTGCTGAATAAATGAAACACTAGATTTCCAAGTAAGAGCTGCGACAGGAGTTACTGCTAGGTCTTCACCAACATCACCCATATATAAATTAAGGATTGAACCTTGGGTGCCGGATTTAAGAGTTGATTGGAGAAGTAAGTGACCGATATTCACACGGATATTTTGATTATCGACAAGTGAAACAATCTGAGTTCCACCGTAATAATAAGAAAGAATCGAGTGCGCTTCTTCTCCGTTGAGAGCTTTGCCTCGTGCACCTATTTGGCTTAACCCAACGCCATGTCCATACCCAGTACCTTGAAAATTAAGCGATACAGGTATTTCGACGGCATGGGCTGGATTGACCGACAGAAGAAGTGAAAAAATTACTAGGAAGGCTTTAGAGATCCTCATCAATTACAGAACTCTTTCCTAAGTGCAAGAAATCTTGATACGCATCAATAATCTCGTTGGGATTACCCCGATTAACGAGCTTTCCTTTATGCAACCATGCGACATCATTGCAAATTTCGCGAAGCGTTGCCATTGCGTGGCTAACAAGAATCAATGCCCTATCTTCACTTCTTAATTCCTTGATTTTGTTAAAACTCTTTTCTTTGAAATGAGCATCTCCAGTGCTTAGTGCTTCATCAACAATCAAAATATCTGGTTGAACAGTTGCGGCCACGGAAAAGCCAAGACGTGCATACATGCCAGATGAATACGTACGCATAGGAGCATCGATTGCATCGCCTAACTCGGAAAATTCTGCAATTTCATCAAAGTGATCTTCAATTTCTTTGCGAGTCATTCCTGCAGCCAGTCCACCTAGATGAACATTTGCGCGACCTGACATTGCAGGATTAAAGCCAACACCGAGTGCTAACAAAGTGCTCACGCTTCCGAACACTTCAATTCGACCTTTTGTTGGAGGAATAATCCCCGCAATAGTGCGCATCAAAGATGATTTTCCAGCACCATTTGTACCAATCACTCCGAGTACTTGGCCATAAGCAACATCCAGATTTACATTTTCCAATGCATGTATAACCCTGGTTTGTTTTGTCCCACGTCCTAAGGATTTTGCACGTGCTTTAAGAGTTGGTCTGCGTTCAATCGCAGTCGTGTACGTCAGGCTTAAATCCTGTACAGAAACTGCAATATCTCCAGTTGCGTGTGATGTGTTAGAGGCGGACAGCGAACTCACGCTCCCTTGATAAGAAGAAGTAAGTACCAATAAGCAATACACCTACCGCCCATGCTAAAGCCGTGAGCATGCTAGATAGGTTAGGAGTTTGCGCATGGACAATGGATAAAGACCAGGATTCAAGAATAGAAAACAATGGATTGAAGTGTTCGAATGTTCTCAACTGCGGTTTGAGTGCCGAAGCTTCATAGAGAATTGGAGATAGGTATAGGAAAGTTCTGGTCAGATAAGGCAAAAAGCTGGCAATATCTCGAAAATAAACGTTAATAGTAGAAATAAGAATCGCCACGCCTAAAGAAAAAATTAGTGCAATAACAATAATTGGAATTGACCACAACATTTCCCAACCAAATGGCAACCCTAGAAAAGTGCGTATAACCATGAAGACAAGCAATGTTGGAACAAATTTAAAAAATGCAATAACAGTTGCAGAAATAGGCAACATCATTCTTGGAAAAGCTGTATTAAGAATGAGGCGCTGTCCAGCAGTTACTGATTTTACTCCCCCAGTGAGACTGTTACTAACTAAATAAAAGAGAAATAGACTTGCTGTTAGATGCCCATACCGAATTGCTCCACCAGAGCCACCAATAATGACAATTAAAAGAAAGTAGACAGCCGAAAGCATTAATGGATTCAGAATCAGCCAGAGTTGTCCAAAAATTGAATCAAAGTGCTGTTCTCGCAATTCAGATCGAGAATATTCAGATATAAAAGTTCTACGAGACCATAATGATCGCCAGTACTTACGAAGTGGTGGCAGACCAGCCTTAAATGGTTCGTATACCTGCAGTGGCGTGCTCACGGAGTACAGGCTACATCAGCCAGTACTTTCTTAGTGTTCTGTAGGCGCCAGAGTCTTGGGTGATGTGAGAAACCCAAGGCCCCATGACATCTGCATAGTGAATAAAACGATTGGCAGTAGAATTTTTTCTATTAATCCTTTACCAGTTACAAATGAGGCAATTATTAAAAAACTCGCATATATCCCCGCAGGAATTATGAAGATTGAATTAACCGTTAATGCAAGAGCAATTGAAAGTACTGTCCCAACAAGTGAAAAAGGTGGGGCTAAGTAGCGATAATTTATTGTTCCTTGGTGTCGACGCGATACAACCCTGCGCCATCTACCGTATTCAAAATACTGCTTCGCTAGAGCCTTGGCTGTAGATCGTGGCCGATATGTCACATGCAATCGCGGATCAAAAAATATTTTTCCGCCTGCTTCACGCAGTCGATAATTTAATTCCCAATCTTGGGCTCGAATAAATCTTTCATCAAAGCCTCCAACAGCAATGACTGCCGAGCGGATAAACACTCCAAGATAAACAGTATCGACATACCCAGCGTTACCACCTGTATGAAATCTTGATGCTCCCACTCCTAATGGGCTGCGCATTGCGCTGGCTACAGCTTTTTCAAATGATGAAATTCCCTGTGCGCCCATTATGCCGCCAACATTTACGGCGCCACTAGTCTTCATGATTTCGATAGCCAGAGAAATGTAATTGCGTTGCAATTCTGCATGCGCATCGACTCTGACAATTACAGGATTCGTTGATTTGTTAATCGCCAGATTCAAACCTGCTGCAGTTCTTCCGCTTGGATTTTTTACTATCAAAATTCTTGAATCTAAGGACGCCAATGTGTGGGCAACCTCATCTGTTTTATCTTTAGAAGGACCTAGCGCCAGAATGATTTCGAGAGTGCCGGCATAATCCTGAGCAAGAATCGATTGGACGGCATTTGATAAATGTAACTCTTCGTTGAGAACTGGAAGTACGACAGAAACTGCGGGCAACTGTGATCCCGGTGAGAGAGATAACTCAATTCCTGATGTCGTCATAACCCCTACACGCTATCGTCCAAGTACGCTCTACCCGTGAATACTACGCGAGGAATTCGAACCCTTACAGTTTTATCTGTCAGCGTTGTTCTCGTATCTGCAATTTCATGGCTTGGTCTTGGACAGGTCAGTGGATCAATCAAGCGCATCGACGTATTCGGAAAGTTAGATTCACGTCCAGAAAAACCTTCAACGGCACTGAACTATTTACTGGTCGGATCCGATACGCGTGAAGGACTTACTAAAGAACAATCAAAAATACTTCGTGTTGGAAGTACAAAGACTGCAGCAGGTGGCCGCTCTGACACGATGTTGCTGGTTCATATAAGCAAGGCAAGAGATAAAGCAATGATTATTTCATTGCCACGAGATTCACTTGTAACTATTCCAGCTCATCGCAGCTCTGACGGAACAAAAGATATCGGCGTTGGCAAATCTAAAATTAATGCAGCCTTCGCTTGGGGCGGGGCGCCACTGTTAGTTCAAACCGTTGAGTTGGCGACCGATTTACGAATCGATCACTACATTGAAATTAACTTTGCTGGATTTGCATCAATGGTTGATGCTCTAGGTGGAATTCAAGTGTGCACAAAGAAAGATATTGATGACCCAAAGAGTCACCTTGTTCTGGCCGCTGGAGTACACACACTCAATGGAATTGAATCTCTCAAATATGTACGTACTCGCGACTTTGATGGTCTTGGCGATATAGGTCGAATGCAACGTCAGCAACAATTTATGAGTTCTGTAATTAGAAAAGCCACGAGTTCTGGAGTTTTGCTCAATCCAATAAAACTTGTGAACTTTTTTAATGCAGCCACTAGTACTGTAAAAATGGATTCAGGATTGAATGAATCAGATCTCATTACTTTAGCTAAACAATTGCGAAATTTGTCTGCGAGCAAAGTCCGTACATTGACCGTTCCTCTTGGAAATCCAAATGGATACGAGCCAGGTATTGGTTCAGTTGTAACGTGGGATCCAGTACTAGCACCTGAACTTTTCCAACGTCTGCGTGATGATCTTCCAATTGTTGACGAAGTAACCCCATCGCCAAGTCCTTCGAGCACAGAAAAACCAAAGACAACATTGATTGATAAATTCAAGACACGTACGGCTAATGAAAATCCGTGCGGGGAACTGAAATAGAATCACCACCATGTCGCTGAAACTTTCTGTCATTGGCTGTGGCTATTTGGGCGCTACGCATGCCGCTTGCATGTCATCTCTCGGATTTGAAGTAATAGGCGTAGACACAGATCCTGTAAAAATTGCGATGTTATCTAAAGGTGAACTTCCGTTTTACGAACCAGGCCTCGACACCTTACTTTCATCAGAAATCAAAACTGGCAGACTAACTTTCACGACAGACTTTTCTGCTGTTGCTGATGCAGATATTCACTTCATTTGTGTTGGAACTCCACAAAGTAAAGATGGTCTTGCAGCAGATCTGACATATGTAAAAGCTGCCGTTGCGGCAATTGCACCTCATTTAAAGAGCGGTTCTTTGGTCGTTGGAAAATCAACTGTTCCGGTCGGAACCGCGCAAAGTTTGCGTGATCAATTAGCCAAAAGTGCACCTGAATCAGATTTGGCATGGAATCCAGAGTTTTTGCGTGAAGGTTTTGCTGTAGAGGACACTCTTACGCCGAATCGTTTAGTAGTAGGTGTCGCTAATGATCGTGCAGAAGAACTCCTCAAAGAAGTGTATAAACCAATAATTGATCTAGGTACGCCATGGATTAGGGCTGACCTTCCAACTTCAGAATTAGTAAAAGTGGCAGCAAATTCTTTTCTTGCCACGAAAATCTCTTTCATTAATGCAATGGCTGAAGTATGCGAAGCAGCAGGTGGCGATGTAACCGTGCTGGCTAAGGCAATTGGCTATGACCCACGAATTGGTAATCGCTTCTTACAAGCTGGAATTGGTTTTGGTGGAGGTTGTTTACCCAAAGATATTCGTGCGTTTATGGCGCGCGCAGAAGAGCTGGGAGCAAAACAAGCACTCGAATTCTTGCGCGAAATTGATGCAATCAACTTGCGCGCACGTCAACGTGTGATTGATGTAGTTCGCACCGAACTCACAGATGACCTTACTTCGTACACAATCGCAGTACTTGGGGCGGCATTTAAACCAGATAGCGATGATGTTCGGGATTCACCGGCATTAGATATCGCTGCGCAGTTACAAGCCGCAGGAGCTTTAGTTGTGGTTCATGATCCAAAAGCCATGGAAAATGCTCGCAAACGTTTTCCAAATTTAGGATTCGCGGCAAGTGTTCAAGAGTGTGTAAAGGATGCAGATTTGATCTTGCACCTAACTGAATGGCGCGAGTATCGAGAATTAGATCCAAAAACTTTGGCATCCCTCGTCAAGAAAAAGATTATTATCGATGGAAGAAATGCGTTGGATCGCGATAAATGGCGCGCCGCTGGCTGGCAGTTTCATGCATTAGGACGCACAGATTAATACGCAAGAAGAGATCAATCAGGTTTTAGAGTTTAAGACTTGGGCAATTCTAGGTTTAAGTAATAACCCTGATCGAGCGGCATTTGGCGTTGCAGCGCTATTAAAACAAAAAGGTCACATAATTATTCCTGTACATCCAAAAGCCGAAACTGTGCATGGGGAAAAAGGATATGCAACTCTTGAAGAGATTCCTACAAAAATAGATGTGGTGGATTTTTTCATTAACTCAGAGTTGGTAAGCCGCAACGTTGATCGGGCAATTGCGATAGGTGCAAAAGCAATCTGGCTTCAGTTAGGTGTTATTGATTCACAATCCGTTGATAGAGCAGAGGCTGCTGGCTTAGTCGCTATTATGGATAGATGCCCTGCAATTGAATATGGGAAGCGCTGACTAGAAACCTGTTTTTTGATTTCTTCTGCTTTGCAAAGCCGATCCTTTTTCCTTAGCAGATTCATTAAGCGCCTTAAGTTCTGATGCAACTTTCAGCGAAATTGCCGAATCACTTATTCCCAGAATTCTTGCTGCAAGTATCGCTGCATTTGCCGCGTTATCAATTGCAACAGTTGCCACAGGAATCCCAGCAGGCATTTGAACAATTGAAAGTAGCGAATCCATTCCATCTAAATTTTTAAGCGAGACTGGAACGCCGATAACGGGAAGTGTTGTCAGCGATGCAACCATTCCAGGTAAGTGCGCAGCCCCACCTGCACCCGCGATTATTACCTTGTAGCCAGATGATTGTGCTTTTTTTGCGAACTCAACCATCTCAAGAGGCATACGGTGTGCGGACAAAACTTCTGCAGAATAACTAATCGAAAACTTATCAAGGACTTTGGCTGCCTCTTCCATTATCGGCCAATCAGAGTCAGAACCCATGATGATCGCTACATCACTCATCAATTTCTCCGCTCATGTAATCGATTGCATGTTCAATTTCTGTGCGTAATTCTACGAGGTCTTTCCCAATAATGTTAACGTGGCCGATTTTGCGCCCAGGCCGGACTTCTTTTGCGTACATATGAAACTTTAGCGATGGATTTCTTGCCATGAGATGTAAATATGGTCTGTACATATCTGTTTTGTCTTTACCAAGAATATTTCCCATAACAGCCACTTCGTCAGTCATGGACGGATCTCCAAGAGGTAAATCCAATATGGCACGAAGGTGTTGCTCAAATTGACTCGTCCGCGAACCTTCAATAGTCCAGTGTCCCGAATTATGCGGACGCATCGCTAACTCATTGATAAAAATTTCATCACCTTTGACGAACATCTCTACCGCCATTACGCCCACAAGTTTTAC
>WLNM01000079.1 GCA_009699825.1 Actinomycetota bacterium | reverse complement strand
CCCAGTAATTTCATTCGCGCAACATTGAGTGATTGGCGCTTTGTATCTTCTTCACCCATGTATACAACACATTCAAGACCCATGAGGGCCGCTGCAGTTGCTGATGCAACGCCATGCTGGCCGGCTCCAGTTTCTGCAATGACGCGCTTTTTACCGGAACGTTTAGCAAGAAGTGCTTGTCCTAAAACATTATTGATCTTGTGACTTCCGGTGTGATTGAGATCTTCTCGTTTAAGAATAATTCGAGCTCCACCAGCGTGCTCAGCAAATCTTTTAGCTTCTGTAATGATGCTTGGACGTCCTGAATAAGTTTTATGCAAATGTGCGAGTTCTGCTAAAAATTCTGGATCTTTCTGCGCCGCAATGTGTGCAATTTCTATTTCATCTAGAGCACCGATCAACGCTTCTGGGACATACCGTCCACCAAATTGACCAAAATGGCCAGCGCGAATATCTGTAGAAGAAGTACTCATGTTCAAATCTTACTAGCGTCCAAGTAAATGCTGCACGGCGAATTCTGGATCTCCCGCTCGCACCAATGCTTCGCCAACCAAAATTGCATTTGCACCTGAGTCGAGTGCGAATTGCACATCTGCTGGGGTGGAAATACCTGATTCGGCTATGCGCACCAAATGAGCCGGAATCAAGGGCAAAAGCTCTTTGAAAGCCACAGGGTCAACATCTAATGTCTTCAAATTTCGAGAATTAATGCCAATCATCTCGCAAGGATTATCCAAGGCGATTTCAAGTTCAGAGTGAGTATGTACTTCAACGATTGCATGCATGCCAAGTTCTTGAGTTAGTGCCAAATAATCTGAGAGTTGATTTTTAGATAGCGCCGCAACAATTAGTAATACAAGGTCAGCGCCGTGTGCCCGTGCTTCGTAGAATTGATATTGATCAACCATGAAATCTTTTCTTAAAATTGGAAGATCTACAACCTTGCGTACTGCATCTAAATCTTCGAGTGACCCGCCAAATCTGCGTCTTTCGGTGAGAACGCTAATTGCACTTGCTCCACCTTTTTCATAACGTGATGCGAGAAGTGCAGGATCGGTAATTGGTGCCAGCGCACCTTTGCTTGGCGATGATCTCTTTACTTCGGCAATCAGCGAGAGTGAGTTGTGAGTAAATGCAGTTATGTCGGATCGAGGTGCAGCAGCGACTTCGACTGCTTCTAGAATTTGTGCTTGAGAAAGTTTTCTACTCTCTAAATCTTCTTTCACACCTTCAATGATTGATTCAAGGACGCTCATGATTCTCGTCCATCAACGCTTGGGTCTTCACCTATATCTTGTCGGTTCCAGGAAGATGGCTTCGTTGGCTTTCTTTCATACCTGCTCGAAATTTTAAAACGAGATGATAGAAAAAATGCTGCAATAACTACCAGGGCAATAGAAAACAGAGAAATCAACGTTGTGCTCATCGTTGTCTCGCTAACGAGTTAGCAGCATGAATTGCGCCAAGTACTGCAGCAGCCTTGTTGCGGCACTCCTGATTTTCAGATTCGGGATCTGAATCAGCAACAATTCCTGCACCCGCTTGTACATAGGCCTTGCCGTCATACAAAACCGCCGTACGAATAGCAATGCAGGTATCAATGTTGCCTGTGAAATCGATATATCCAATTGCACCGCCATATATACCGCGTCGCGTGCTCTCGTGTTCTTCAATAATCTGCATTGCTCGAGGTTTTGGTGCACCAGATAATGTTCCAGCAGGAAAAACAGCAAAGAGTGCATCAACACAATTAGATTTTTCTGACAACGTTCCCTTAACAGTTGAAACGATATGCATTACGTGTGAATATCTCTCAATATGCATAAAATCTATAACTTCAACACTTCCAGGTTCGCATATTCTTCCAAGATCGTTACGTCCCAAATCAACGAGCATTAAATGCTCTGCGCGTTCTTTAGGATCTGCCAGCAACTCCTCGGCTAATTTTGCATCTATCTCAGGGGATGCCGAACGCTTTCTAGTGCCAGCGATGGGATGAACCATTACCTCTTTTTGATTGACCTTAACGAGTGCTTCAGGGCTAGATCCAACAACACTTATTCCATCATCGAATTGGAACAAGTACATATACGGACTGGGATTGTGCAACCTAAGCATTCGGTAGACATCAATTGGTTCTGCGTGAACATCGACGCTAAAACGTTGGGAAAGCACTACTTGGAAAGCTTCTCCTGCCAATATTTCTTCTTTGATTTCCAAAACCGATTGGCGATACTCATCTTGAGTTGTATTCGACTTGAATTCTGGAACAGTGCGCTCTTCTAATGTGCTTACGTAACCCTCTAAGGGATTGCTTAACTCTTCTTGCATGCGATCTAAACGCTTCACGCACTCTTCGTAGGCTTGATCAATTCGGTTATCGCTACCATCCCAATTAATTGCGTTAGCGATCAGAGTGACGGTCCCATCACTGTGATCCATAACTGCTAAATCACTCGTAAGCATGAAGGCTAATTCGGGAAGGGGTAAGTCTTTTGCGGAATGATTCCCAATTTTCTCTAATCTGCGTACGGTGTCATAACCCATGTAACCAACTAGTCCGCCTGTAAGCGGTGGTAAACCAGTTATCACCGGAGATTTTAAATGAGATGCGCTAATGCGAAGTGCCTCAAGTGGATCGATTCCTTGTGGTGCACCAGCTGGATACGTACCGGTCCAAACCGCTGCTCCATCTTTTTCGCTCAGTGTGGATTCTGTCCTTACGCCAATAAATGAGTACCGAGACCATGCTCCGCCATGTTCTGCCGATTCAAGTAAGAATGTATTTGCAGCACTCTTTGCCAGTTTGCGATAAATACCAAGAGGCGTTTCGCCATCTGCAAGTAATTTACGCGTTACTGGGATGACGTTGTAATTACGTGCATACGCGCGAAACTGATCTAAATTCATTCCAGTTGTACCGGCTTGTGAAAACAAGTGTGTTCACCTGTGTGACAGGCCGCTCCAATCTGTTCTACCGTAATGAGCAAAGCGTCTCCATCGCAATCAAGTGCAAGTGAAATAACCTTTTGCTTATGACCTGACGTCGCACCTTTTACCCATATTTCATTTCTTGAACGAGACCAATAGGTTCCTGCGCGGGTTTTAATCATCTGGGCAAGAGCTTGATGATTTACGTAAGCAAGCATCAAAACTTCTTTTGTCCGCGCATCTTGAGCGATAGCAGGAATTAGTATGTCTGGATTTTTGAGTAACGCAGTTACGTCTTCGGATAACTGATAGTCGCTCATGGCGTAATTCTGCCCTATGAGTTATTGAAGGTGCGAATGGAATATCCAGCAGCGCTCAGATATGACTTTACGTCAGAGATCCTATGTATTCCGAAGTGAAAAACACTCGCAGCCAGTAGAGCATCGGCTCCAGCATCAAGGGCTGCGGCAAAATCTGATAGCGCTCCTGCCCCACCACTTGCAATCAAAGGAACCTTGGCAACAGATCGCACAGCAGAAATCATTCCAATGTCATAACCCGCTCTGGTTCCATCTGCGTCCATTGAATTGAGCAAAATTTCACCAACACCGAGTTTGCATGCTTTTTCTACCCATTCAATGGCATCTAGTCCAGCGCTTTCGCGCCCCCCGTGTGTTGTTACTTCAAATCCAGATTCGGTACGGGCGCGCCTTGCATCAACTGATAGCACTAGAACTTGAGAACCAAAGCGATCAACTATTTCTGAAATTAATTCAGGTCGATGAATTGCTGCAGTGTTGATTGAAACTTTGTCTGCACCTGCGCGAAGTAATCTATCTACATCATCGACACTCCTAATACCTCCGCCAACAGTGAGAGGAATAAATACTTGCTCTGCTGTTCTGCGGACTACATCAAGCGTTGTTTCGCGACCTGCAGAACTTGCAGAGATATCTAGAAACGTTAATTCATCCACTCCTTCGCTGTCATAGAGCGATGCCATTTCAACTGGATCTCCGGCATCAACTAAATCTGTGAAGTTAACCCCTTTGACCACGCGACCATCGGTAACATCAAGGCAAGCGATTATTCGCACAGATAGAGTCATCGACGTGTAATTTCTAGCGCTTGCTCTAAAGTGAAAGCGCCTGCATAAAGTGCCTTACCAACAATGGCACCTTCGACGCCGATATTTCGAAGCGATGCTAAATTTTCAATATCGGTTAGGTTTGAAATTCCACCACTTGCCACAACTGGGGCCTTTGTTACAGCGCAGACGGACTTGAGTAATTCAAGATTCGGGCCAGCCAACATTCCATCCTTGGTTACGTCTGTAACTACATAACGCGCACATCCATCACTATCTAGTCTTTGAATTGTTTCGAAGAGATCTCCTCCATCTCGAGTCCAGCCACGAGCCGACAAAATGTGCCCACGAACGTCTAAACCAACTGCAATGCGATCGCCAAATTCTGCAATCACGTGAGAAGTCCACTCGGGATTTTCTAGCGCTGCAGTTCCTAAATTAACTCGAGTACATCCAGTTGCGAGTGCTTTACGTAATGACTCGTCATCTCTGATGCCACCTGATAATTCAACTTTAATGTCTAAAGCGCCAATAACTTCTGCCAGTAAATCAGCGTTGCTGCCAATACCAAAGGCTGCATCGAGATCTACAAGGTGGATCCATTCGGCGCCTGATTTTTGAAAATCTAATGCAGCATCGAGTGGCTTGCCGTAACTCGTTTCTTTACTGAGTTCGCCTTGAACAAGTCGGACAGCTTTGCCATCTTTCACATCGACGGCTGGTAATAATTCAAGAAAACTCATAGTGCAGCACTCCAATTAGCAATTAATTTCAAACCAGCTTGTCCAGATTTTTCTGGATGAAACTGTGTCGCACATAAAGGGCCATCTTCTACAGCGGAGAGGAACTTTTCACCGTGAATCGTCCATGCCTGCGCCTTACCAACAGATTCTTTAGCAGCGTATGAATGAACAAAATAGAAAGACTCTTTTTCGACACCTTTAAAGAGTTGAGATGTTCCAATAATTTCAACTGTATTCCAACCCATGTGAGGAAGAATTGGAGCTTCGATTTCGCTCACAGTGCCATCCCACATTCCAATGCCTTTATGTGTTCCGTATTCGAGGCCGTCACTAAAAAGTATTTGCATACCAATACAGATTCCCAAAGTTGCTTTGCCAGCGCTCTTTCTCTGCCGAATCACATCGGCTGCGCTAATTGCATTGATGCCATTCATGCATGCTGCAAATGCGCCAACTCCTGGCACAACTAAACCATCGGCTTTGAATGCAATATCTAGATCAGATGTCAGTTGAACATCATGGCCAGTTGTTGCAAACGCACGTTGGGCAGACCGTAAGTTTCCCGATCCATAATCCAAAATTGCTATCAAAGAACGCCCTTAGTTGATGGAACACCGGTCACTCGTGCGTCTAAAGAGACAGCATCACGAAGCGCGCGAGCAACTGCTTTAAATTGAGCTTCGAATACGTGGTGCGCGTTACGACCTTCAAGGACTCTAATGTGAAGTGCAATGCGTGCTTCGGCGACAATGGATTCCCAAATGTGCTTACCAAGAGTCGTATCAAAGGTTCCGATTAACTCGACAATTTCTGGTTGACGGTGAACTAAGTATGGACGACCTGAAAGATCAACTGCAGCTTGCACAAGTACTTCATCCAGCGGAACCATCGCATCACCAAAGCGACGGATGCCTACT
>WLNM01000078.1 GCA_009699825.1 Actinomycetota bacterium | reverse complement strand
TGTGTGAATGAAACTTTTCCACCGCGAGCGCGCTTGAGGTGATTATTAATAACAATGCGATTATCAATCATTAATTTTGCAGGAACAGCGCGCACACTTGTTGCAGTTGGAACAGTGAGTGAACCTTCCATACTTGCAACAACGCGCGCGCTTACCCCACGAATTGGTTCGAGTCGTGCAGCATCAGGTGTACTTAGAACTGGAACAGGTTTAATAATTGGATCTGCTGGTGTTGGCGATTGCAGCGAACGATCACGAACAAGTTTTTGTGTTGCAGAAGTTGGTGTTGCAGAAGTTGGTGTTGGAGAAGTTGGTGTTGCAGAAGTTGGTGTTGCAGAAGTTGGTGTTGGTGTTGCAACTACCGCCGCACTCGCGGCTTTCGGTGTTGGTGGAACTCCGCCACGAGGTGCATCTGCAATTGGCGCACTAGTTGCGCCAGAGGAATTAATAGTTGGGGATGTAAAAGTTTTATTTGCTGGGTTATAAGTTTTAAAAAATTCAATCCACGAAGGTTCTAGAGAATTTGGGTCAGTTAGATAGCGCTCGTACATTTCGTCGACGAGCCATTCATTGGCTCCAAAGTCCTGATTCGGATCCTTTGCCGACACTGACGCTCCCCTGCTTGGCGAATTTCAAATAACCACTTAACGTGCAGGCCTAAGAGTATCCGCTTGCACGCGCAGAGATAAATATGGAAAGCGCCTGACCGAGGCGAGATTGACCACAAATTCAACCCAACGGGCAGGCTGGCAAAGTTTGGGGCACAGTATCGCCATGAATATGTCGAGTGAATCTGCATCAAAACTGGCGTTCGTTACCGGTGGATCACGTGGACTGGGATTTGAAGTTGCCCGTGGATTAGCTCGCAGTGGAATCAGTTCTGTTCTGATTGCGAAAGATGCGACTCGTTTGGAAAGTGCTGTGCAGCAACTGCGTGCGGAATTTCCTGGAATTACATTTGAAACAAGTGCATGTGATTTAGAAGATCAAGTACAAACCAGAAATACGGCAGAATCTTTACTCAGTAAATACGGTGCACCTTTTGCACTCATTTTGGCTCACGGTGTCATGAGCGAAAAAATGTCTAAGACTCTGCGAACAACGGATGCAGAATGGCGCCGAGTAATGGCAATTAATTTAGATTCTGTTTTCACATTAGTAAATGTTCTTGGTGCACCAATGGCCGATGCACGAGATGGTCGTCGTGTTGTTATCTTCTCTGCTTGTCTTGGACGAATGTCAGGACCAGGAAATGCTGGCGGACTCGCGCCGTATCGAATTAGTAAAGCTGGCGTTAACGCATTCGTTAGAAATCTTGCACACGAAACAGGACTCGGTGCGCGTGGTTTCTATGTTGATGCAATCTGCCCAAATCATTCCCGCACCGACATGGGCGGTGCAGATGCACCTCGTAGCGCCGAAGAAGGTGCTGAGTGTGCAGTGTGGTTAGCAACTCGAGAATTTAATGCAGGCGATACAACTGGCGTGCTTTGGGAAGATCGACAGATTGTGCAGTGGTGAGTTAGTTCTTTTCAGGAACTAGAGAGATCGCGCAATAAATAGTTAACGCCGCATAAAGAGTTAGAGGTAATGCTGCCCACCAAAATCCTGCTTCAAATATATATTTTGAAACACCAATTGCAATGAAGTTTGCGAGTACAGCCGGTGCACGACCATACATTTTCTTTGCTTTAAAACCTTTGGCCGCAAAAAGTAATCCAAATCCACCAACGAGTGCCAATGCCAAAATTCCAGAAATGACAAACCATTCAATTGCTCCACTTGTTGCTAATCCCTTAACTATCAGCAATAACCCGAGTGCAAGAATTAAAAGACCTTCTATACGCAGCAGGGCTATGACGGTGCTTCGCCGAAAATCAGAATTGAATGTTGACATGAGCAAACCTTAGCAATCCGCGAAATCAATTGTTTTATATCTCGCTATCCTTTACCCATGGCCGCGCGTGAATATGGGATAGAGATAGGTGTTATTGACGCGACCTTGGTTTCGATTGAAAAAGTATTGGATCTTCCGAAATTACGTAAGTTGGCGGCAGAGCTTGAAGAGCAAGCAGGTGTTCCAAATTTATGGGATGACCCAGAAGCGGCACAGAAGATCACAAGTCGTTTATCTCGCACTCAATCGGTAATTTCTAAGTTAGAGGGTCTACGTCAGCGCGTAAGTGATTTACCTATTCTTATTGAATTAGCACAGAGTGAAAGTGATACCGCTGCTGCAATGACAGATGCTGAAGCAGAGTTAGATGCAACAAAAAAAGCAATCAGCGAATTAGAAGTGCAGACTCTTCTCAATGGCGAATACGATGATCGCGATGCTTTGATAACAATTCGTTCAGAAGCAGGTGGAGTCGAAGCTGCGGATTGGGCGCAGATGTTGATGCGTATGTACTTGCGTTACTGCGAACGTCACGTACTAAAGGTTGATATTTTGGAAACTTCGTATGCGGAAGAAGCGGGAATTAAATCAACTACTTTTAAAGTTAGTGCGCCATATGCCTACGGCACTTTGTCAGTAGAACAAGGAACGCACCGTCTTGTTCGAATATCTCCCTTCGATAGTCAGAGTCGTCGCCACACATCATTTGCTGGTGTAGAAGTTGTGCCAGTTGTAGACCAGAGCGATCACATTGAAATTGATGAAAAAGAAATACGCGTGGATGTTTATCGCTCCTCCGGTCCTGGTGGACAAGGTGTTAATACAACGGACTCTGCGGTGCGTATTACTCACCTTGCAACTGGCATTGTTGTTTCTTGTCAGAATGAGCGTTCACAAATACAAAACCGTGCAACTGCGATGGCTGTATTGCAATCTAAATTACTGGAACGTCGTCGCCAAGAAGAGCAAGCAAAAATTAATGCACTCAAAGGTGATAACTCTGGTTCGTGGGGAAATCAAATGCGTTCATACGTACTTGCTCCGTATCAAATGGTTAAAGATTTACGCACCGATCATGAAACAGGAAATACCGGAGCAGTACTCGATGGTGAGATAGATGACTTCATCGAGGCTGGAATTCGTTGGCGTCGTAGTTCTTAAATCACGCGTGATTTGCCACACTCTGAGAAAAATCACAGGCTCCAGTAGCACCTAATTCCCTAGAAAAGCGCGCCAATTCCATAAACTATGGACAGTAAGGAAAGCACAGCGAAATTATTTTCTGTGTGTAAGAATAGAAATATTCCGCACGAATGAAAAGAAATTAGCGGTGCTTACACCGAATTAATTGGAGTGCACGTGATTCGTTTTGAGAATGTAACGAAGCTTTATCCAGGGCAAGAGCGGGCTGCCCTCGATAGCGTGACTCTTGAAATTGTTAAAGGTGAATTCGTATTCCTCGTTGGATTATCTGGTTCAGGTAAATCCACATTCCTTCGATTGATCCTGCGTGAAGAACGCCCAACATCTGGGACGATTCATGTCGCTGGAAAAGATCTCGGAACACTTGCAACTCATAAGGTTCCTGAACTCCGCCGCCAAGTCGGAACTGTTTTCCAAGATTTCCGATTGCTCCCAAATAAAACAATTGCCGAAAACGTTGCATTCACATTGCATGTGCTCGGTTATTCCCAAAAAGAAATTAACCGCGAAATCCCTGAAGTTCTTGAGTTGGTTGGATTAGAAGATAAAGCCGACCGTTTACCTAATGAAATCTCCGGTGGAGAGCAGCAACGTGTGGCAATTGCCCGCGCATACGTAAGCCGCCCACCAATTCTTATTGCGGATGAGCCAACAGGAAACTTAGATCCTGCAACATCTGTTGGAATTATGAAATTACTTGATCGAATCAATCGCGAAGGCACCACAGTATTGATGGCAACGCACGATGCTGGAATTGTGGATCAAATGCGTAAGAGAGTTATCGAATTAGATAGTGGACACGTAATTCGCGACCAAGTTCGCGGCGTTTACGGTTACACGGGTTAGGGTTAGCAAATGCGCGCACGTTTCTTATTAGGTGAAGTTGGTATTGGACTTAAACGAAACTTCACCATGACCTTTGCGGTCATTGTCACCGTTGCGATTTCACTCTCATTACTCGGAATCGGTTTGCTCTCAAATTCTCAAGTAAATGCGATGAAAGATTATTGGTATGACAAGATCGAAGTGTCAGTCTTTCTCTGCGGCTCACTCTCTGAATCACCATCATGTTCGGCTGGAATTATCTCTTCTGCCCAACGTCTAGCAATTCAAAATGAATTACAAAATATGTCAGTTGTTGATAACGTGTATTACGAATCCCAATCTCAGGCATATGCACGTTTTCAAGAGCGCTTTAAAGATTCAGCAATTGCGCAAAATGTAACTGCCGATCAACTGCCAGAATCTTTTCGTGTGAAGTTGAAAGACCCACAACAATTTCCAGTTATCGTCAGCGCTTTCTCCGGTCGTCCAGGTGTTGATCTAGTTCAAGATCAGCGAACAATCTTGGAAAAATTCTTCCGCTTATTAGCTGTGCTACGAAATGGGGCACTCTTAGTTGGACTTGCATCAGTTCTTACCGCTGCACTTTTAATTAGTAACACATTGCGTATCGCTGCATTTAATAGGCGTCGTGAAACTGGTGTAATGAAACTTGTTGGTGCATCTTCATGGTCAATTCAACTTCCGTTCTTGCTCGAAGGTGTTATCTCCGCAATCATCGGTTGGGGCTTAGCCACTGGCTTGCTCGCACTTCTTAAATCTGTGGTCGACTCCAAAGTTGCACCGCTTTTGACCTTTACAAAGTTCTTTGGCTGGAATGAAGTATTTGTTGCATCAGGTTGGCTCTTGCTGACAGGACTTGGTGTTTCGATTCTGGCTTCAGTGGTAACTCTTCGACGCTATCTCAAGGTTTAATTATCTCTTAACAGCCGCTTTGGTTGTCTTATCAGGGGGTGATCTGCGATGGTAAAAGAAATCGGTCGCAAGGTCATCGCACAAAATAAGAAAGCTCGCCACGATTATTCAATTGAAGATGTATTCGAATGTGGAATTGTTTTAACTGGTACAGAAGTTAAATCACTTCGTATGGGTCGTGCATCACTCATCGATGGATTCGCCATGGTTGATAAGGGCGAACTCTGGCTAAGTGGTGTTCATATTCCCGAATACACACAAGGCACGTGGACAAATCACACTCCCAGACGCAATCGCAAATTACTTGTTCACGCTGCTGAGATTCGAAAACTTACTGCGCGCATGAAAGAAGGCGGACTCACTCTTGTTCCGCTCTCGCTATATTTTAAAGACGGAAAAGCAAAAATTGAACTAGCAGTTGCAAAAGGAAAGAAAGTTCACGATAAGCGTGCTGCACTAATGGAGCGTCAAGCTGGTCGCGAAATAGAGCGCGAAGTTTCTCGTCGCCGTTCCGGAAAAGATTCTTAACTTTCACTGAAAAACTTTGATCACCTTCCAAAATGGTTTCATAACTCCATAATGCAGGCTTAATTCTTAACCCGTTTTGTATCTTTTTTTATTCAGCCTTACACTTATCTACTCATTACTCGAAGCACGCATGTGTTTTGATGAATGAGAATAAAAACTAAATAGTGGAAATTGCTTTCCACACCCATGGGGGTGAACGGTCTCGACTTTGGAAGTTGATTCAGGGGAAGCGGGCCGAGGAAGCCAGGATGATCTCGTTAACCAAAAACCTGTGCAAAAAATAAGTGCAAGTACAACTCGCACTGATTACGC